>JAYURX010000258.1:0-3882 GCA_043755965.1 Flavobacterium sp.
ACCAATCAATTATCCGGAAAGAAATTATATGTAGTCGATGCCTTTTGTGGTGCTAATGAAAATACGCGGCTGAAAGTCCGTTTCATTATGGAAGTAGCCTGGCAGGCACATTTTGTTATCAATATGTTTATACGTCCAACAGAAGCTGAATTGGAAAATTTTGGCGAACCTGATTTTATTGTGATGAATGGTTCCAAAACTTCTTTTAAAGATTATGCTTCCCATGGATTAAATTCCGAAGTATATATTGCTTTTAATTTAACCGAGAAAATTCAAATTATTGGTGGCACCTGGTATGGCGGCGAAATGAAAAAAGGAATGTTTGCCATGATGAATTATTATTTGCCATTGCAAGGAATTGCTTCGATGCATTGCTCTGCCAATAAAGGCGCAGCCGGAGATGTTGCCGTTTTCTTTGGTCTTTCCGGAACAGGAAAAACAACCTTGTCTACAGACCCGAAACGCGAATTAATTGGAGACGATGAACATGGTTGGGATAATGAAGGCGTTTTCAATTTTGAAGGCGGTTGTTATGCTAAAACAATCGACTTGAGCATGGAGAACGAACCAGATATTTATGCCGCAATCAAAAGAGATGCGTTGTTAGAAAATGTAACTGTCGATGACGAAGGAACAATTGATTTCAAGGACAATTCTGTAACTCAAAATACGAGAGTTTCCTATCCAATTTATCATATACACAATATAGTAAAACCGGTTTCAAAAGCGGGTCATGCTAATAAAGTTATATTCTTAACCGCAGATGCTTTTGGAGTAATGCCTCCAGTTTCAAAATTAACACCGGAACAAACAAAATATTATTTCCTTTCTGGATTTACAGCAAAATTAGCCGGAACAGAACGTGGAATTACGGAACCAACGCCAACATTTTCTGCTTGTTTCGGAAAGGCATTTTTGACATTGCATCCAACAAAATACGGCGAAGAATTGGTAAAGAAAATGGAGCAAAATCAGACCAAAGCTTATATGGTTAACACAGGTTGGAACGGAACAGGAAAACGGATTTCTATAAAAGACACACGCGCTATTATTGATGCTATCTTGGATGGTTCGATTGAAAATGCAGAAACTAAAATGGTTCCCGTATTCAATTTAGAAGTCCCAACATCTTTGCATGATGTGAATTCATCAATCCTGGACCCGAGAGATACGTATGAAAATGTTTCTGATTGGAATAAGAAAGCCAACAACTTAGCATCGTTATTCGTTAAAAATTTCGAGCAATATATTGATAATGAAGAAGGCCAAAGTTTAGTAAAAGCCGGACCGCAATTATAAAATTAACAAACCTAACCAAAGAAAAAAGCCATTCCCTTAATTGAGAATGGCTTTTTTTATATGAAAAACTTCAAACTCATTTTGGAATTTGGACACGAGCGTCAGCGAACTGGCGAAGCAATTTTACTTTTTGGATTTTCTAAAAATTATTTCCCTTTGTTGGCGTCGGCAATATATCTTTCCAATGCCATTGTCATTGACGGCGTTTCTGGAGTTGGCGCCAATATATCGATACGCAATCCGTGCTCCAAAGCTTCTTTTTGAGTCGTACTGCCAAAAACAGCAATACGGGTGTCGTTTTGTTTAAAGTCAGGGAAGTTCTTGAATAATGATTTTATTCCCGTTGGACTAAAAAATGCCAAAACATCATAATAAACATCTGCCAAATCAGACAAATCACTCATTACCGTTTTATAAAAAGTTGCCTGTGTCCAGTCTACTTTTAATGCATCCAACGTTTGTGGAACATCATAATTTAATTGATCAGAAGCCGGTAAAAGAAATTTTTCTTCCTTGTATTTTTTGATTAATGGAGATAAATCAACAAAGTCTTTTTGGCCCACGTAGATTTTTCGTTTTCTGTAAACCACATACTTTTGCAGGTAAAAAGCAATCGCCTCCGATTGGCAGAAATATTTTAAATCTTCGGGAACTTTATAGCGCATTTCTTCGGCCACTCTAAAAAAATGATCTACAGAATTTCGGCTGTTTAAAATGATTGCCGTAAAGTTATTCAGGTCAATTTTCTGAGCTCTAATATCTTTTGCACTTACACCTTCTACGTGTATAAATGATCGGAAATCAATTTTTACCTTATGCTTTTGTTGTAATTCAAAATAAGGAGAATTCTCTACTTTTGGTTCTGGCTGTGACACCAAAATTGTTTTCACTTTCAAATTGGACATTCTAATGTGCTAAATTTTTTGTAATCATATAATATATAAAATAGTAGGGCGCTATTTCAAGTGCGCAAAGATACAAAATAAAATAAAACAACTTGCCGATGAGCAAGTTTTGATAAATCTTCAACGAAATCAAATAAGAAAACAAATTAATTATTAAAATCACAACGATAATGCAATAAATCAAAATATTTGATGAAGTATTGTTGTAAAACAGGTAGATGTTTATCGGCAGTAAAATTATCCCAACAAAAGTTCGGTAACTGACTTTCTGCAAATTGAATTGCTCTGCAAATTCTTCAATGTTAAAAATGGCTGCGACGATTTTTTCTATCAAAAATTTAGAAAGCACAAATATTCCGAAAAAAGTAAAAATCCGAAGAAAAATTACCCAGTCGGTTTTTGAAACATAACCAAAGTAATTCAGTACTATTTGAATAAAAAATGAAAAAGAAATGATTTGAACAAGGAACAGTAATATCGTAAAACCACTCATCAGGTGAGAAGTGTCTTTATACACTTTGATGTATTTATCAGAAACCAAAATTCTTAGAAACTCGCTAAACCGTGTTTCAAAAGCAGTCTTAGTAATTGCAATTAAAACAAAGGAAAAAATAAACAGATAGGTTGCCCAATCTTTGGGTTCCAAAATTCTTGGCTGTAAAACAATTTCTATCATAATCATGGCAAAATTACTAATTTTTTATTTCTTAAAATTATTATATATTTATTAAGATGGCGCTCTGATAAAAAGTTTATTTTTGCAACGAAGTTTGACGGCACTTACTATGAACGACGGTATTGTAATTATTCCAACGTATAACGAAATTGAAAACATCGAAGGTATCATTCGAGCTGTGTTTTCGTTACATAAAACCTTTCATGTTTTAATTGTTGATGATAATTCACCTGACAAAACGGCTGAAAAAGTTATCGAATTACAAAGCGAATTTCAAGGCAAATTGTTTTTGTCAGTCAGAAAAAAAAAATCAGGTTTAGGAACAGCCTATGTTCACGGATTTAGATGGGCACTGAAACATCATTACGAATACATTTTCGAGATGGATGCCGATTTTTCACATAATCCAAATGATTTAGAAAAACTGTATGATGCCTGTCATTTTAACGGTGCAGATATGGCAATAGGTTCTCGTTATGTTACGGGTGTAAATGTTGTCAATTGGCCATTAAGCAGAGTGTTGCTTTCCTATTTTGCTTCGGTTTATGTGCGAATGATTACCGGAATGAAAATCATGGATGCAACCGCCGGATTTATATGTTACCATCGGGAAGTGCTGGAAAAAATAGATTTAGATAAAATAAAATTTATTGGCTACGCTTTTCAAATTGAAATGAAATACAGGGCTTTCGCCAAAAATTTCAATATACAGGAAGTTCCTGTCATCTTTACCGACAGAACAAAAGGACAATCCAAAATGAGCGGTTCGATTATTAAGGAAGCTATTTTTGGAGTTATTTCCTTAAGGCTTAAGAAGTTTTTAAATCAATTATAATATGAATACCGTTTTAATTAAAAATGCCAAAATTGTAAACGAAGGAGCCATTTTTGAAGGCGATGTTTTGATTGAAAACGAATTTATTGTTGAAATTGCCGAAAGCATCAGCCCGAAACACTCCCGTTGTAAAATAATTGATGCCGAAGGAAGTTATCTTATTCCGG
>JAYURX010000259.1:0-3881 GCA_043755965.1 Flavobacterium sp.
CTCCCGCCTTCAGCAGTAGGCAAAAATTCATTAGGAGCACCTAACACAACAATATCATCAGATATTGCTATTTGGGTACCGAAGGAGTCATCCCGATCAACTTGTCCTTGTCCATAAATATATTCCCGGAACGTCCAGTTGCCACTAATTTTTTGATAAATTGCAGTAGGTGTTCTGGCTGCATATGTCAATGCATGGAAGTTAAGACTAATAAACATCACATCATTTTTAACCTTAAAGTTGGTTGCCATCTTGTCAATGTACTGTAAAGATGTGAGTGTAGTGTTTAAATTCCAATTGTTGGCCACATCATCATATATAAGCATGCTGGAAGTAAAGCCTTCCATTCGCAACACAAAAAGTTGGTTGTTGTCTAAATCAAAATCAACCATAGACGGAGTAGTAATAGCAGACGAAAAATTCCAATTGGTGCCATCATAAGTATAAGTGCTTAGGCCTGCACCAGTAAGAACTAATTTGTTATTGGCCACTTTAATTTTATTACCAAAGTTATACGTTCCGGTTAGTGTTATCTTTTGTGAAAAATTCCACGTGGCGCCATTAAAATTATACACATATACTGCACCACTATTTGTTGTAGTCGGTTGTCCGATTGGTTCATTATTGATTGAGGCTACAAAAAGCTGGTTGCCCAAAACTTTTACATTAGCTCCGAAGTAATCGTCAGCGGCACCGTCAAAGGCAGTTATCTTTTGAAAAAACGTCCAATTCCCCGCAACTTTTCTATACATATACACGGCACCTGCATTCGACGCCACCTGATCATGCAATCGTGAACCTGCAGCAATAAAATCATTATCTATGGAAACGCTTCCACCAAAATTATCATTGAGAGCAGCATCCGTTGGCGTAAAATAAGTTTCCTGTGTTATAGTGTTGCCGGTTTTTTGAAAGACAAAAACCCTGCTTTGGGTTAAGTCATGAACATAACTGGCGGAAATTGCAATTTCGTTCCCAAAAGCATCAAGTGAGCTTGTAAATTGACTAGAAGGAATGTCAGCAGTAAATGGAATTAATGCTATTTGGGCAGACAGACCCTGAACAAATAATACAGCAAGGCAAAAGATAATTTTTCTCATGATTTACAATTTTGGTATTGTAAATGTAGGAATTAAATTGCTGATAAAAAAGCTATAGTATCTACATTATCAGCATAATCCCAAAGTTTTGGCTGCTGTGTTTGTCCAAAAGGAATTGAATTTCTGATTAAATTATTGGAAACAATGCACTGCATTTGATCTGCTTCGTTTGCCAAACGCGTCTGCAAATCAGCAATATCATCGTAGAATTCATAAAACACAGAAGAAATAGGCGAGGCGTAGCTGCTGTCTTCTTTAAGGGTTAGAAATTCATTATCCAATAATTTAAAATTACTCATCAGGAAAACTGCTTTATTGTAATCGTAGTTGTTGGAATATTTTTCATAGAAAATAACATCTTTATATTCATAGATAGCTTTAAAAAACACTTCAAAACTGTAGTCTTTTGGTACAAAAAGTTTGGAAACATTTCGACAGCCCAAACCAAAATACCTGAAAATATCCTCACCAAGATTTACTAAATCCTCATTGGTTTCTTTTCCGTTTAAAACCGCTACCGAATTTCGGTTTTTGCGGATGATGCTTGGTTTGCCCTTAAAGTAAAATTCAAAATAACGCGCGGTATTGTTGCTTCCTGTGGCAATGATAGCATCAAAGTTTTCTAATTTTCCATCGGTAAATGAGATATAATAAGAAAGTTTTGGCTCCACACTAATCATATAATTAGCCAAAAACTGTATCAGATGTTGGTCATTCGAAGATGCTTTAACCACTACTTTATGACCCGTAATCAACACCGAAAGAAAGTCGTGAAAGCCAACCAAAGGAATATTTCCGGCGAGAATTAAACCAACAGTTTTTGGCTTCACATCCGATAAGTCGTATTTTGATAGCCACTCATTTAAATTGGCTGTAGTCAACGCTTCTGCCCAGGACTGCACAGCAAAATAAACCTGTTCGGGTGTAAACCATCCATTGTGTGACTGGGAAAGCGCAAGTAAATCCTTAAATTTTTCAAAATACAAATCATTATGAAGCACATCATTACTTTGAACTTGCTCATTCAAAGTAAATTGGCTTAAAAATTTTCCTAATTCTACAAAAGGCAATTTTGTGTTAATAGAATCCATTTAGATTTGGTTATGAATAGTTTTGATTGTAATTTTGCACAAAAATAAGGTTTATAAAGTTATAAGTCAAAATATGAAAGATTTGATTTTTCTTCCAACTTCTAACTCCCAACTTCTAACTTAACAAATATGGCAATCATTATAACGGATGAATGTATAAACTGCGGTGCCTGCGAACCTGAGTGTCCGAATACTGCAATTTATGAAGGTGCAGACGATTGGAGATATAAGGATGGAACCAAACTTCGTGGGAAAGTAATTTTGCCTGATGGCACTGAAGTAGATTCAGATGCAGCTCAAACGCCAATCTCTGATGATATTTATTATATAGTTCCGGGAAAATGTACCGAATGCAAAGGTTTTCATGAAGAGCCACAATGTGCGGCCGTTTGCCCTGTAGATTGTTGCGTTCCGGATGATAATCATGTAGAGAGCGAAGAAACGCTTCTTAATCGACAGTCTTTCCTTCACAATGAATAAATAAAAAATCCTGAGCTTTCACTCAGGATTTTTTTAATGGGGTAAAAACTTATTTTTGCAGGTTAAATACTTCTACAGTGATTGTATCGGTTTTTTCGTCGTAGGTCTCCAATACTAAATTTCCATTAGCATCAAAATGACCAACTGAAAATTTATTTTTGTTTTTATAGATATAATTATTGTTTGATGTTCTTCTCAATAATGAAATGGCATTTGGGCTGTTAACCGTATAACCGGATTTATCTGCAAGAACATGGTATTTTTCCCCGTTATAAGAATAATAGGCTGAGTGGTCAACATCAACTATTCTTTCATTTCCGTCCACACTCACTTTAGTAGTAACAGTTGCCTTAGTCGGTGTAGCTTGAATGTCAGTATTGAGAGTTCCTTGGGGCACATCTTTTAGTTCGATATTTTGAACCTCTTTTATTTCTTCTTTTTTAACAAGCTTACGCTCTCCTGAGTCATCTTTGACAGTGGTAGTTGTTATTACTGTTTCGGTTTTCTTGTTTTGATTTTGAGCCTGAATACTCAAGGAGAACAAAAAAGCGAACATTCCTAAAATTGTAGTTTTCATAATATGAATTTTTAATGATTAGTACGTTACAAATCTAATGCCCCGATACAAAAAAGTTGTTACATGATTATAAGTTTAAATTATATTTTTCACATAAAAAGACCTGAGTGTTAGCTCAGGTCTTTCTTCTTGGTTAGGTAATATAATCAAATTAAAACTTAAAACTAAGTCTTGTATAATAGTAAGCGCCGCTAAAGCCCATTTGAACAGAATCCCAATAACCACCAGCTTCGGTGTTTCCGGATTCGTCTTGTTTAGTCGGATAAATGTTAAATAAGTTGTTGCTGCCGATACTTAATTTTACTTGTTTGATTATTTGAAAACCAAGAGTCAGATCGGTTACTATTTTCGGATTGTAAACGTTATCCGCACCAGCATAATCCACAAGAACTACTTTGCTGAATCGGGTGAAAGCCAAACCGGCATCAAACCATTTTCTTTCATAGTTCAGGTTTAAGCCAAACTTGCTGTTAGGTGCCGATGCTTTTAAGAAAGCAATCTCACGCGCTCCAAAGAAGGTTTCCTGATCTAAAGCGCCGTTATTCACGTGCGTCACCTGCATATCATTAATATTTCCAATCACTGTTGCTCCCAATTTAGAACTTCCAAAAGAATCCTTCCAGGACATAACAA
>JAYURX010000260.1:0-1663 GCA_043755965.1 Flavobacterium sp.
TAACCTCAGCAAGCGGAATTTAATCATGAGAAAATTATTTATTTTTTTAGGAATTACTTTTACGGTGCTGGCAATCATTTTTTCGGCTTTGCCGCTTGATACTATTGCTTTCTTGCCTATTGGATTGGCAATAGTTTTTTGTTTGTTATTACTTAAAAAATCTGAAGTGAATCAAAAGAAACTTCCTAATATTTTACTACTTTTATGTGTGCTTTCTTCCTTATTTGTATTGGGGAAAACACTTTTGGTGAAAGATGAAGTTGTGAAAGATGCCAAATTTGAAAATGAAAAAATTGAAACTAAGAAAGAAGCCAAAAAAGAACTCGAAGATTTAGAAAAGGATTTGGAATAAAAACAACAGCATGAGAAACATTTTAATCATTGGTGCCGGGCGTTCAGCATCTTCGCTAATAAAATATCTTTTAAGAAAATCTGCTCAGGAAGACTTGAATATAACCCTTGGGGATTTATCAATAGAATTAGCCAAAAGAAAAACATATAATCACCCTAATGCAATCCCAATTGCTTTAGATATAAATAATGTTGAACAGCGTCAGGCCGAAATTCAAAAAGCAGATATAGTTATTTCTATGTTGCCGGCGCACATGCACATTAATGTTGCGAAAGACTGTGTGACTTTCAAGAAAAATATGGTTACGGCTTCTTATGTTTCAGATGAAATGCAAAGTTTGGATGAAGAGGTAAAAGCGAATGGCTTGATTTTCATGAATGAAGTGGGACTTGATCCTGGAATCGACCACATGAGTGCCATGAAAGTAATCCATGAAATTGAAGCTAAAGGCGGTAATATGATTTTATTCGAATCGTTTTGTGGCGGTTTAGTAGCTCCCGAATCTGATGATAATCTTTGGAATTACAAATTTACATGGGCACCACGGAATGTAGTTTTAGCAGGTCAGGGCGGTGCTGCCAAATTTATTCAGGAAGGAAAATACAAATACATTCCGTATCACAAATTGTTCCGCCGAACAGAGTTCTTTCATGTAGAAGGTTACGGGAAATTTGAAGGTTATGCCAATCGTGATTCTTTAAAATACAGAAGTATTTATGGCCTTGATAATATCCTGACTTTATATCGCGGGACAATCCGTAGAGTTGGTTTTTCCAAAGCGTGGAATATGTTCGTGCAATTGGGTATGACCGACGACAGTTACCAAATCGATAATTCCGAAACCATAAGCTACCGCGAGTTTATCAATCTATTCTTGCCCTATCATCCGACCGATTCTGTCGAAATCAAATTGCGTTTGCAACTGGGTATCGAACAAGACGACATCATGTGGGATAAACTTCTGGAACTTGATTTGTTCAATCCGAAGAAAATAATCGGACTCAAAAATGCAACTCCAGCGCAAATTCTGGAACGCATCCTAAATGACAATTGGACCTTACAACCCAACGACAAAGACATGATTGTGATGTACCATAAATTTGGTTTCGAACACAACGGAGAACAACACCAAATCGATTCCAAAATGGTATGTATGGGCGACGACCAAACCTACACTGCCATGGCAAAAACCGTAGGATTACCAGTGGCTATGGCGACGTTGCAAATCCTAAATGGCAACATTAAAACGCCTGGCGTTCAACTGCCAATCCGCAAGGAAGTGTACCTTCCCATTCTAAAAGAACTCGAAGA
>JAYURX010000261.1:0-1660 GCA_043755965.1 Flavobacterium sp.
CTTAATTGACCTCGAATGAGTTCGACCAACGCAGATGGCGTGCCCGCTGCTTGAATGGTTTTAAATGCCAGTTTAATTAACAAAAGAGTGTTTGTTACAGAAATATATCTTTCCAAATTTTCTACTTTTTAGTAAAATAAAAACTGTAATTTTGTGACGCAAAACAAAAACACACAAATTTTTAACAGTATGAGTTCATTTGACGTAGTCATTATTGGTTCCGGTCCCGGCGGATATGTATCAGCTATTCGTTGTGCCCAATTGGGTTTCAAAACCGCCATCATCGAAAAATATTCCACGCTTGGTGGAACATGTCTTAACGTAGGCTGCATTCCATCAAAAGCATTACTCGCTTCCTCACATCATTACGAAGAATTACAACATTTTGCTGACCATGGAATTGAAGTTTCGGGGAAGGTAAAAGTGAATTTGGAAAAAATGATTGCCCGCAAACAGGCTGTAGTTGACCAAACTTCCGGCGGTGTGAAATTCCTAATGGATAAAAACAAAATCACCGTTTTTGAAGGATTAGGTTCATTTGAAAGCGCTACTAAAATCAAAATCACAAAAGCCGATGGTAAATCCGAAACTATCGAAGCTAAAAATATCATTATTGCTACAGGTTCAAAACCATCTACTTTGCCTTTTATCAAATTGGATAAGGAAAGAGTAATCACTTCAACCGAAGCATTAAAATTGCCCGAAGTTCCTAAACATTTAGTAATCATTGGCGGCGGCGTTATCGGAATTGAATTAGGACAAGTGTATTTAAGACTTGGTGCCCAAGTATCGGTTGTTGAATATATGGACAGAATCATTCCCGGAATGGATGCCGGTTTGTCAAAAGAATTGACCAAAGTGCTTAAAAAACAAGGTATGAAATTCTATACCTCACATAAAGTTCAAGCTGTTGACCGAAAAGGAAAAACAGTTACCATTAAAGCTGAAAATGCAAAAGGTGAAATCATCACTCTTGAAGGAGATTATTCTTTGGTTTCTGTTGGTCGTCGACCTTATACTGACGGATTAAATGCTGACAAAGCCGGAGTAAAAGTAACTGAAAGAGGCATGATTGAAGTAAATGACCATTTACAAACGAACGTTGCAAATATTTATGCGATTGGTGATGTAGTTCGTGGTGCCATGTTGGCTCACAAAGCAGAAGAAGAAGGAACTATGGTTGCCGAAATCTTGGCGGGACAAAAACCACATATTGATTATAATTTAATTCCCGGTGTAGTTTACACTTGGCCGGAAGTTGCTGCAGTTGGCAAAACCGAAGAGCAGTTGAAAGAAGCCGGCGTTGCCTACAAAGCGGGAAGTTTTCCATTCAAAGCGTTGGGAAGAGCAAGAGCAAGTGCTGATAATGATGGATTCGTAAAGATTTTAGCCGATGCAAAAACGGATGAAGTTTTGGGAGTTCATATGATTGGGGCCCGTTGTGCCGACTTAATTGCCGAAGCTGTAACCGCAATGGAATTCCGAGCGTCTGCCGAAGATATTTCAAGAATGTCGCATGCGCATCCAACATTTGCTGAAGCAGTAAAAGAAGCTGCATTGGCCGCTACAGATAACAGAGCGTTGCATATATAATCAGACTTTTAGATTATTAGATAAATAAAAAGTCCCGATTACTCGGGACTTTTTTTATAGATGTTTA
>JAYURX010000262.1:0-1648 GCA_043755965.1 Flavobacterium sp.
AATCCTGTGGAAGTTCAGGAAGCGGAAACTAAAGATTTACTTTCAGATAAAAACGTTTCTCCCGACGGAAAATACATTTTATCCAATGCTGAAGTTAAGACCGAAAAGGTTTTAGGTAAGGATTATTATCCCGAATTAGACAAATCGGAAGCGCAAATTTATGATGGTTTGGATTACCGTCATTGGGATACCTGGAATACAGGTTCGCACAATCATGTTTTTTTTGCTTTAAACAAAGGAAGCAAAGTGACTCCGTTTGACATCATGAAAGATGAACCTTATGATTCACCACAAAAACCACACGGTGGAGACGAAGATTATATCTGGACCCCAGACAGTAAAAACATTATCTATGTTTCCAAAAAGAAATTCGGAACCGCTTATGCAATGTCTACCAATACTGATTTGTATGAATATAATATTGAAGCAAAAACTACCAAAAATATAACCGAAAGCAATCCAGGTTACGATACATATCCTACTTTCTCTCCAAACGGAGATTTGACTTGGCTGCAAATGAAACGTGATGGTAATGAAGCTGATAAAAATGACATTATTGTTAGTTTCAAAGGAATGAAAATGAATTTGACTGCCAATTGGGATGGTTCTGTTGATAGTTTCAAATGGAATGCTGATGGTAAAAAGATCTATTTTATCGCGGCTGTTGATGGAACATTACAACTGTTTGAAGTTAATTTTCCCGGTGTAACCAAAATTGCTGTGACTGTAAAACAAGTTAGCTCGGGCGATTTTGATGTTCACTCAATTGTTGGTATTTCAGGTGATAACGTAATCGTTACAAGAGAAGACATGAATCATGCTTCAGAAATTTATTCTTATAACCTTAAGAAAAAAACATTTACGCAGCTTACCAAAATCAATAACGAAACGTATTCAAAATTGGCTTTGCCAAAATTTGAAAGACGATATGTAACCACTACCGATGGTAAAAAAATGTTAGTTTGGGTAATTCTTCCTCCCAATTTCGATAAATCAAAAAAATATCCAACACTGCTTTATTGTCAAGGTGGACCACAAACCCCATTAACTCAATTCTATTCTTTCCGATGGAATTTTTCCTTAATGGCTTCGCAAGGTTATGTGATAGTAGCGCCCAACAGAAGAGGAATGTATGGACACGGGCAAGCATGGAATGAAGAAATCTCAAAAGATTGGGGCGGACAGGCAATTGATGATTACCTTTCGGCCATTGATGATGTGTCAAAAGAAAGTTATGTTGACAAAGCGAGATTAGGTTGTGTTGGTGCTAGTTATGGTGGTTATTCTGCGTACTATTTAGCTGGAATTCATAACAATCGTTTCAAAACTTTTATTGCTCATGACGGGGTTTTCAATACGCAAAGCATGTTCGGAACAACGGAAGAAGTTTTCTTCAACAACTGGGATTTTGGTGGCGCTTATTGGGAAAAAAACAATGCCGTTGCTCAAAAAGCATACAATCAATTCAACCCAATAAACTTTGTAGATAAATGGAATACGCCAATTCTTATAGTACAAGGTGGAAAAGATTACCGTGTGCCAATCGGGCAAGCACAAGAAGCATTTCAAGCAGCACAACTTCGCGGAATTAAAAGCCGTTTACTCTATTTCCCGGAAGAAAATCATTGGGTTTTGAAACCACAAAATG
>JAYURX010000263.1:0-3845 GCA_043755965.1 Flavobacterium sp.
GAACCGTAATAATCTACAAAAACGCTTCCCAACATTTGTGGAGATGCTTTTCCTGCCCGTATATTTAAAAATTCTTTTTCTAAATGTGCAATAGAACCAACCATCGATTCTTTTGTACTGTCTAAAATAAATTCAATTTCTTCCATTTTTAATTTAGATTATTAGATTGTTAGATCGTTAGATTTTTAGACTGTCTAAGTAGTCTAATAATCTAAGCCAGTCTAAGTTGTCTATATTTTTACAACCGTTCCAACATTTTCGCCGTTGCAAATTTTCAATAAATTTCCTTTTTTATTCATATCAAAAACTACGATTGGCAAGTCATTTTCCTGGCTTAAGGTAAACGCAGTTGAATCCATTACGTTCAATCCTTTTTTGATAACATCATCAAAAGTAATCGTGTCGAATTTTACTGCATTTGCATTTTTTTCAGGATCAGAATCATAAATTCCATCAACACGTGTTCCCTTCAAAATCACATCGGCATGCACTTCAACGCCACGAAGAACCGCAGCAGTATCCGTAGTGAAATAAGGGTTTCCGGTTCCTGCGCCAAAAATAACGATTCTTCCTTTTTCAAGGTGACGCACTGCTCTTCTTTTGATATACGGTTCGGCAATAGCTTCAATTTTCAAAGCTGTTTGCAAACGCGTCAACATTCCTTTATCTTCCAATGCACCCTGTAAAGCCATTCCGTTGATAACCGTTGCCAGCATTCCCATATAATCACCCTGAACTCTATCCATACCGTTACTGGCGCCTGCAATTCCCCTAAAAATATTCCCACCACCAATAACAATGGCAATTTCGACACCTTTACTGTGAATTTCTTTAATTTCATCAGCATATTCAGCAAGACGTTTTGGGTCGATTCCGTATTGTCTTTCGCCCATTAAGGCTTCGCCACTTAGTTTTAGAAGAATTCTTTTGTATTTCATTGGTTATGTCTTTTTTAATTTCAAATTTGACTGAGACTGCAAAGCCGAATGTCCACTGGACATTCTCCTCTTAATATCAAAAGTGTTGCAAATATAAACATATTCTGTTTTTATTTGTAAAAGATAAAAGGATTTACACGATAAAGATTAATGTATTTTGAATGTCAATCCAACACAAAAACTTCCTATTTTTTCAGCTGTGTTTTTGCTGAAACCATATTGGCAAAGTTCCATATACAAACCAAGACCATTATCAATATCTTCCAATCCTATGCTTATTTTTTTGAAATAACCGGATAAATCATTTTCCCCAAAAGCTAATGCTCTTCCCAAACCGGGTTCTATAAAAATGCGCGAATCCTTTCCTACTTTTGGGCAGATTTTGACTGTCGCGAATACAGGCGCAACTACCAAGCATTTGCTTCCTTTCCAATCAACTCCAAGGTTAGCACCAACATTAATCCAGTCTGTTGGCTTCACACCAAAACCAAATCGGGCACTAATTCCGTCAGGTAAAAACCAATATTCTTTTTCACCAGTGTACGGATCAATTTCTCCGGCATATTGATTGGCTTTTATGGGACAGGAAAGATCCAATTTCACATAAGTATGACTTGTTACATCTCTTTCTTTTGGTGTCTCCTGAGAATAACCAAGGCAACAAAAAAATAAGATGAATAACAAAACATCAGCTCTCATAATTTTCAATATTTTTTCTCAAACTCTTCCGGGGAAATACCATTTTCAACCGAATAATCTCCAATTTTTGTCCGACGCAGCACCGATAAATACGCTCCGGAATTTAAAGCTTTTCCAAAGTCATACGCTAGTGAACGGATATATGTTCCCTTGCTGCAAACTACCCTGAATTCTATTTCGGGCAAATCAAATTTAGTGATTTCGAATTCATGTATGGTAGTTTTTCTAAAAGCAATTTCAACTTCTTCTCCTGCTCGGGCGTGTTCGTACAATCGTTTTCCATCTTTTTTTATGGCTGAAAAAACAGGTGGTTTTTGGTCAATTTCGCCAATGAATTGTTGAATTGCCTGCCGAATTAATTCGGCGGTAATATGTCCCGTTGGGAAAGTGGCATCCACTTCCGTTTCCAAATCGTACGAAGGTGTTGTTGCGCCTACAGTAAATGTCCCAGTATATTCTTTGGCTTGGCCTTGAATCTCAGTAATTCGCTTGGTGAATTTTCCGGTGCAGACAATCAATAAACCGGTTGCCAGTGGATCTAAAGTACCGGCGTGGCCAATTTTGAATTTCTTGGGAAGATTGTACTGGCGTTTTAAAATATACTTTAGTTTATTTACCGCCTGAAAAGAAGACCAGGTTAAAGGTTTGTCAATCAAAAGGATTTGGCCATCTAAAAAGTCTTCGGCAGTCATTAAAGTACGGTTAATGGATGAATGAAGTAATGGATAATCAGTATTGCTAATCCGGCTACAATCCGGTAGTAACCGAACATTTTAAATCCGTGTTTCGATAAATAGCCAATAAAGGATTTTATAGCCAGCATCGCCACGATAAATCCAACGATGTTTCCAATAATCAGCAAATTGATTTGTTCACCAGATAATATATAACCGTCATTGTAATAATCATAACATTTCTTAATAGTCGCACCAAGCATAGTTGGAACGGCAAGGAAAAATGAAAATTCGGCAGCAGTTGTTCTTGATAATTTTTGTGACATTCCGCCTATAATGCTCGCGCCACTTCGGGAAACTCCGGGAATCATAGCCAAACATTGGAACAACCCAATTTTTAAGGCAGTCATATAACTGATTTCGTCTGTGCTTTGGGCTTCCTCTTTTGGTGTAAACCAATCGTCAACCTTTAGTAAAATGATTCCGCCTAAGACCAACGAAACTGCAACCGTTAGTGGATTTTCCAATAATGCATCAATTTTTTTACCAAAAAGCAATCCAAAAACTACGGCAGGAATAAAGGCAACAACTAATTTAAAGTAAAAATCAAGCGTTTGAAAAAAACGTTTGAAATACAAAACCACAACCGAAAGTATTGCTCCAAGCTGAATCACAACAGTAAATAGTTTGGTAAAATCCTCATGGGCAATTCCAAAAAATGAGGAAGCAATAATCATATGACCTGTTGAAGAAATAGGAAGAAATTCGGTTATTCCTTCAATGATGGCCAGTATAACGGCTTGAATATAATCCATAATTTTGGGTTTAGTCCTTAGTCCTTAGTGATTAGTCCTTAGTATACTTGCTATGGACTAAGTACTGACGACTAACAACTCTTATTTAGGATATTTTTTGAAAATAGAATAAATCGTAATCCCAAAACCAATCAAAACCACTGTTGGCGCCAAATGTATTCTTCTCCAACTAAAAACATCTTCACTGAAAACCTTTGGGTCATCGCTTCCGCCACCACTCATCAAAATAAACCCTAAAGCGATAACAGCAATGCCGATGAATAAGATTTTATAGTTTGCTTTTTCAAAAAGAAAATCAGGTTTTTGCTCGTTGTTTTTCATATCGTCTATATTCTATTTTCTATACTCTATTTTCTTCTAATACAAATCGTCTGTTCTCAAATTCAAAAAGCGCTGTGTAGCAAAGAAAGTACTTATCCAGGTAATCACAACTCCCAATACCAAAACGCCTAAAAGCACTACGCCAATCGCTAATTTATCTTCTAAAATACCAAGATTCGGAAAAGTGGTTTGAATGTAAATCAACACGCCAATCAACGCAACTATTGCCAATGCTGAGCCAATCAATCCGAGAAAAACGCTGCGTTGAATAAACGGTTTTCTAATAAATGACTTGGTCGCACCAACCATTTGCATGGTTTTAATAATAAACCGGTTGGCAAAAATGGATAAACGCAATGAACTGTTAATCAACAATACCGAAACAAAGGCAAAAGCAC
>JAYURX010000264.1:0-3845 GCA_043755965.1 Flavobacterium sp.
TACTAAAGCTTTGAAAGAAAGTCAAATAGATGTTTTGGTTACGGCACCAATTAATAAATACAATATTCAATCGGAAGAATTTAAATTTCCGGGACACACCGATTATTTAGACAAAGAATTAGAAGGGAATGCTTTAATGCTAATGGTTCAGGATAATTTAAGAGTTGGATTACTAACTGATCACATTCCGGTAAATGATGTGTCAAAACATTTGACTGAAAAACTGATAATTCAAAAAATAGAAACTATAAGACAAACACTGATACAGGATTTTGGAATCAATAAGCCAAAAATTGCAGTTTTAGCATTGAATCCACATGCCGGTGACAATGGTGTAATTGGGAAAGAAGACGACGAAGTAGTAAAACCGGTTATAAAAAAACTATTTGAAAAAGGAACACTTGTTTTTGGACCATTTGCTGCTGACGGTTTTTTTGGCAGTGGCCAATATGAAAAATATGATGCTGTTGTTGCAACCTATCATGATCAAGGGCTGATTCCATTTAAAACTTTATCGTTTGGAGGCGGTGTAAATTATACTGCGGGCTTGAATAAAATCAGAACTTCTCCCGATCATGGCACAGCTTATGAAATTGCCGGAAAAGGGGTTGCCGATTATAATTCGTTTAAGGAAGCGGTTTATATGGCTATAGATATTTATAATTCAAGAAATCAATATCAGGAAATCAGCAAAAATCCAATGAAAACTAAGGAAAAACAGTTATAAACAAAAAAATGTTTATAAGCGTATTGGATTTGCAATAATTTTATATCTTTGCGCTCCGAAACTTCGGGCTGAAATTGTTGTTTAGATGAAAAGTACGAATGAATATTTAATTCCTTTCATAGGGTTAAAAATAGGGAAGCATCATTTTGAATATAATATAGATAAAAAGTTCTTTGACGAATTTAGCTTTGATGAATTTGAAAGCTGTGTTGTAAAGTTAAATGTTGTTTTAGAAAAAAAAGCAACAATGCTGGAAATCAGCTTCGCACACAAAGGAACAGTAAACGTTCCTTGTGATTTAACCGGGGAACAATTTGATTTACCGATTAAAGGAAAAATTAAATTGGTAGTCCAGTTTGGTGAAGAATTCAACAATGACAATGATGAATTGTTAATTCTGCCTCATGGTGAACATCAAATAGATTTGGCACAATATATTTATGAAATGATTGTACTTTCTATTCCTCAAAAAAGGGTTCATCCGGGAGTTAAAGATGGAACTTTGCAAACAGAGGCTTTGAAAAAATTAAATGAATTGCAGGTCAAAGACGCAGAAGAAGTAATAAAAAAAGAAGAAGAAATTGACCCACGGTGGGACAAATTAAAACAACTATTAACGGATAAATAATATAGTAAAATGGCACATCCTAAGAGAAAAATCTCCAAAACGAGAAGAGACAAAAGAAGAACTCATTATAAAGCAACTGTTGCTCAAATCGCAACTTGTCCAGTAACTGGAGAAGCACATTTATACCACAGAGCTTACTGGCATGAAGGTAAAATGTATTACAGAGGACAAGTAGTTATTGACAAATCAGTAGCTGTTGCATAAGTAAAGTTTTTTACAAAACTAACTCTCACTTTGTGGGAGTTTTTTGTTTTTAAGAAATTTATTAAATATCCAATCCTAAAAACACCTTAGGTATACTTTTTTTTTGTAATTTCAACAACTTTTCATCTTTAAAAAATGAAAAGCAAAACATCCAATTTATGAATAAAATTACAGCCGCAATAACAGCAGTTGGAGCATATATTCCAGAGTTTGTTCTCTCAAATCAAGTACTGGAATCAATGGTAGAAACCAATGATGAATGGATTACTACCCGAACAGGAATTAAAGAAAGAAGACTTTTAAAGGAAAAAGGTAAAGGAACTTCCTTTATGGCAATAAAAGCAGCGCAAGATTTAATTTCTAAATCTAAAATTAATCCCGAAGAAATAGATTTAGTAATAATGGCAACGACTACACCAGATATGCCAGTGGCTGCAACCGGAGTATATGTTGCAACACAAATAGGTGCGGTTAATGCTTTTTCATACGATTTGCAGGCAGCCTGTTCAAGCTTTTTATACGGAATGTCAAATGCTGCCGCATATATAGAGTCCGGCAGATATAAAAAAGTACTTTTAATTGGAGCCGATAAAATGTCCTCTATTATTGACTATACGGATAGAGCAACTTGTATTATCTTTGGAGATGGTGCCGGTGCGGTTTTATTTGAACCTAATTTTGAAGGTCTTGGGTTGCAGGACGAGCTTTTAAAAAGCGATGGAATTGGTAGAGAATATCTGAAAATTGATGCTGGCGGTTCTATTCTTCCTCCATCAAAAGAGACAGTTGAAAACCGACAACATTTTGTTTTTCAGGATGGGAAAACAGTTTTCAAATATGCTGTATCGGGAATGGCCGATGTGAGTGAGAAGATTATGGAACGCAACAATTTAACCAATGATGATGTAGATTGGTTAATTGCCCATCAGGCGAACAAAAGAATCATTGATGCTACTGCCAGCAGAATGGGGCTTGACGAAGAAAAAGTATTGGTAAACATTGAAAAATATGGCAATACAACTTCAGCAACGCTACCTTTGTTGTTGAGTGACTTTGAAAATAAACTAAAAAAAGGAGATAATTTAATATTTGCAGCATTTGGTGGTGGATTCACATGGGGTTCCATCTATTTAAAATGGGCATACAACAAACAATAAACTAACTAAAATTAACTAATCATGGATTTAAAAGAAATTCAAAACCTAATCAAATTTGTATCCAATTCTGGAGTTGCTGAAGTAAAGTTAGAAACAGGTGATATAAAAATTACTATCAGAACTACTCTAGAAGGAAACTCGCCTGATATTACTTATGTACAACAGGCACCGATGCAACAGCAGGCTATACAAGCGGCACCTGCAGCACCTGCAGCTACTGCTCATGCTGTACCTGCAGCACCAGCTGCATCGGATGACAATTCAAAATATATTATTATAAAATCACCCATGATTGGAACATTCTACCGTAAACCTTCACCAGACAAACCGCTTTTTGTTGAAGTGGGAAGTACAATTGGGAAAGGTGATGTGCTGTGTGTGGTTGAGGCCATGAAGTTATTTAACGAAATCGAATCAGAAGTTTCCGGAAAAATCGTTAAAATTCTTGTTGACGATATGTCACCAGTGGAATTTGATCAGCCATTATTCTTAGTTGACCCGTCATAATTTAGATTGTTAGAATGTTAGATTGTTAGACTTTTAAAAGTTTATCAAATCTAATAATCCAATAATCCAATTGTCTAATAATCTAAATGAAAAAAGATGTTTAAAAAAATATTAATTGCCAATAGAGGAGAAATTGCACTGCGTGTAATAAGAACCTGTAAGGAGATGGGGATTAAAACCGTAGCGGTTTATTCTACCGCAGACGCTGAAAGTTTACATGTTAAATTTGCTGATGAAGCAGTTTGCATTGGCCCTCCACCAAGTAATTTATCTTACTTAAAAATGTCCAATATTATTGCAGCAGCAGAAATTACTAATGCTGATGCCATTCATCCAGGTTATGGTTTTTTGTCTGAAAATGCTAAATTTTCTAAAATCTGTCAAGAACACGGCATCAAATTTATTGGTGCTTCGCCTGATATGATTGATAAAATGGGAGACAAAGCTTCGGCTAAAGCTACTATGAAAGCAGCCGGTGTTCCATGTGTTCCCGGTTCTGAAGGATTGTTAGAATCCTATGAACAAGCATTAGAATTATCTAAAGGAATGGGGTTCCCGGTAATGTTGAAAGCAACTGCTGGTGGTGGTGGAAAAGGAATGCGTGCCGTTTGGAAAGAAGAAG
>JAYURX010000265.1:0-9199 GCA_043755965.1 Flavobacterium sp.
CATTGGTTAATCTATTACGTGGCATTGACAAAATGGTTGGTGACAAAAAAATTATTTTCCCAATCCATCCCAGAACTAAAGCCATCTTAGGTGAACAAAATTTGAATCTGAAGAACATTCTTTTTGTGGAACCACAAGGCTATTTGAATTTCATGTATTTAATCAAAAACAGCTTTGCCGTGATAACGGATTCGGGAGGAATTTCGGAAGAAACAACGGTTTTGGGAATTCCGTGTTTTACGATGCGAAACAATACTGAAAGACCTGAAACAGAGACAATCGGTACGAATACTTTAGTTGGAACTTCGATTGAAAATTTGGAAAAAATCTTTGGCGAATTTTTGGCACACGGTCCAAGAAAAGCAGGAATCCCCGAGCTTTGGGATGGCAAAGCTTCCGAAAGAATAATCGATATTTTACTAAAGGTTTAACCACAAAGCGCACAAAGAATGCACAAAGAACACTATTTAGTTTTTTTTTTAAATTGATTGCTTTGTGAGCTTAGTGCTGACTTAGTGTCTTAGTGGTAAAAAAAATGGAAGAAATACTTATCATATCCAATTACTATCCGCCGGAAAAGGGTGCGGCTGCCAATCGAATTGAGCAGTTAGCTTTAAAATTGCATCAAAATAAGTATAAAGTTTCTGTGATTTGTCCGCTGGGAAATTACCCCAAAGGTGAGTTATTTAATGAATATAAAGGCAAGTTTTCGGTAACCGAAAATCGTGATGGGATTACGGTTAAGCGTCTTTGGATTTATCCAAGTGTGAGTAAAAATTTATTGGTTAGGATTATTTCGGTTTTATCATTTTCGGCAACCCTGTTCTTTTATTTGTTATTCAAAAAAACACCAGGGAAAGTTGTGGTTCAATCGCCGCCTTTATTGTTGTCCTTTATCTCCGTTTTTGTGCTTTCGCTAAAAAATAAAAAAATAATTCTGAATATTTCCGATTTATGGCCATTAGCGGCTATCAAATTGAATGCCTTGAGAAGAGGTTCGTTTTCACATAAATCCTCTTTGTTTTTCGAACAGTTTATTTATAAAAAAGCGACTTTGATTTTAGGGCAATCCAACGAAATAATCACACACGTGCATTCTTTATTCCCGGATAAAAAATGTTTTTTATATCGCAATTTTCCTGATCACAAGGTGTTGGAATTTGAATTAAAAACCAAAGAAAATCAACCCATCAAAATTTTCTATGCAGGACTTCTCGGAATTGCGCAAGGCGTTTCTGAATTGTGTCAGAAAATTGATTTAAAAGGACTTGATATTGAATTTCACATCTTTGGTGATGGTGCTGAAAAAGCGCAGATAGAAGCACTGATTTCGACTGAAAAAGGACAACAAATCTTTTTTCACGGTATGTTGGAGCGAAAGGAATTACATGAAAAAATAAAATCTTTTGATATTGCCATTGTTCCGTTAAAAACCAGAATTTATGGTTCTGTTCCTTCTAAGATTTTTGAATACGGTTCACTTGGATTTCCGATACTTTTTTTTGGTGGTGGTGAAGGGGAAACAATAGTCAACGACAATAATTTGGGTTGGGTTGTATCTGTTGGAAACTATGACGATCTGAATAAAAAACTTAAAGTAGTTTCAGCAGTAAAAAAATGGGATTTAGAGATAATGAAAAAACAGATTTTTGCAGCCGCTCAAAATGTATTTGATTTAGATAATCAAGTGAAAACCCTAATTGAAAAAAAGGTTTTCTAGTAAGCTTTGTCTTCTCCCCTAAAGATATTAAATACTGTTTGGAAAATGATTTTAATATCCATAATTAGCGACCAGTTTTCTATATAAAAAACATCAAGTTTTATACGGTTGACCATATCTTCTTCGGTTTCGATTTCTCCTCTGAATCCTTTCACCTGTGCCAATCCTGTAATGCCCGGCTTTACATAATGGCGAACCATATATTTCTTTATTTTACTGGAGTATGCTTTGTTTTGTGACCATAAGTGCGGTCTTGGCCCGACAACGGACATATCTCCGAGCAAAACATTGAAAAACTGAGGTAATTCATCCATGCTGGTTTTTCGCATAAATTTACCCATTCGGGTTACTCTTGGGTCATTTTTTGATGCTTCTTTTTCAGTAAATCCATTTACCTGCATGGAACGAAATTTATAACAGAAAAATTCTTCTTCATCCATTCCCGGTCTTCCCTGCTTGAAAAATACCGGACCTTTCGACTCGAGCTTTATTAATAAAGTTAATAATGGAATAATCCAGGAGAGTAAAAATACAATCACCAATAAAGAAAAGCAAATATCAAAACCTCTTTTTAATCCTTTAATAAATGGATTGTGAAGTTGCGTTTTTTGCAGCGACAGAACAGGGAATAATTCGTAGTAATCTATTTTTAAATTTTTAGAATAAATCTCTTTTGTATCCGGAATAAATTTTATTGCTTTTTTATTGTCATCAGCAAATTCAACTAATTCTTTTAGCTTTTCGTTTGAAATTTCATTTAATGAGCAATAGATCTCATCTACTTTGTTGTCAATCACAAACTCCTTTAAGTCCTCAATTTTCCCTTTTACTTCCGGATTTTGTTTTTTATCTGAAAAATAGCCTAAGAATCTGTAACCATAATCCTTTCTCGTGTCGAACACTTCTTTTAGCCGTATTGCTTCTGGTGTAAATCCAATAATAACAGCATTCCTGAAATTGCTTCCTGTTACAATCCTGTATTTTTTTAAGTAAAAAAACCAAAAATATTTAAAGGTTACAATAATGAGGAAACTTGTGGTCATAAAAATTGCAATTGCCTTTCCGCTAAAGATTGTAGTTTTTGCAAACGGGAAAAAAGCAATGACGACCAATAAAAATACACTAAACTGCTTTATTAATTTTGTTATGATTTCTACTGGTGTTGTAAAACGATACACCTCATAATATTTTACAAGTATGGCAATTACAATCCAGGTAAATGTTTGGTACAACAAATAGTAAAACTGATTAAGATTCAGTTCCCTAAAGCAATATAAACTCAATGATGTGATTATAGTCAGGTCGAAGAGTATATTAATCGGCCTTATATATTTTGAGTATCTACCTGTTTGTTGTGCAACCATATACTTCTAGTGGATATATCCTTTAAAGTCTTTGTGTTCTTCTTTTAAAAGTTCTTCTGATGAAAGCGATTTGAAATAGGCATACGTCAATTTCATTCCTTCTTCTCTTGAAACTTTTGCTTCCCAACCCAAAATGTTTTTAGCCCGTGTGGTATCCGGCTGTCTTTGCATAGGGTCATTGATAGGTAATGGATGATAAACAACTTTTTGATTGGTGCCTGTCAATTTTATAATTTCATCCGCAAAGTCTTTAATCGTAATTTCGTTTGGATTTCCAATGTTAACTGGTTGCTCATAATCAGAATGCAGCAATCTGAAAATTCCCTCTACCTGATCTGTAACATAACAAAACGAGCGGGTTTGACTTCCGTCTCCAAAAATGGTTAAATCTTCGCCGCGCAATGCCTGCCCAATAAATGCCGGGATAACACGGCCATCATTTAGTCGCATTCTTGGTCCATACGTATTGAATATTCTAACTATTCTGGTTTCTACACCGTGAAACGTGTGGTATGCCATTGTAATTGATTCCTGAAAACGTTTGGCTTCATCATAAACGCCTCTTGGTCCAATCGTGTTTACATTTCCATAATAGTCTTCTGTTTGTGGATGCACTAACGGATCGCCGTAAATTTCAGAGGTTGAAGCAATAAGAATTCTGGCTTTTTTTACCCTGGCCAAGCCTAAAAGGTTGTGGGTTCCGAGTGAACCTACTTTTAAAGTCTGAATTGGGATTTTCAAATAATCAATTGGACTTGCCGGTGATGCAAAATGTAGAATATAATCCAAATTTCCGGGCACATGAACAAACTTGGTTACATCGTGATGATAAAATTCAAAGTTTTTAAGTTTGAATAAATGCTCAATATTCTTTAAATCTCCGGTTATCAAGTTATCCATTCCGATAACAAAATAATCTTCGGCTATAAAACGATCGCAAAGATGTGAGCCCAAAAAACCAGCAGCACCAGTAATTAATATTCTTTTCATATAATTTTTTATTCTGCTTTGGAACTATTTTGACCATCCCGAACCTTCGGGACTGAATTAAAAAGACAATACATCATAGTAAAAAACACAACTCCTCTTTGTCTCCATAAAAATGATTCCGTCAAAAATAAACTTATCATTAGGAATGCGAAAGCAAAATGCACAAAATCTTTCGACTTGATTGCATTTTTAACGTTGGCAATCAACATGATTAACAATAATATAAACCCAAAAACACCCAAATCGGCAAAATTTTGAACATATTGATTATGGAAATTCTTCGATTGATAGCCACTGTCCGGTTGATTTTCAGCTCCCATGTAAAGATTATGCTCTACTGCTTTTTCTCGTATTTTTGGGTAAGAAGCGTTTAACCCAAATCCGGTTAAAAAAACATTGTTTTCGTTCAATAGCTCAGTAAAAATTCTAAATTGATATACCCTAAATGCTGTTCCGTTGAAGTAATCATTCGGCGTGAACCCTGGATTTGACCATGCTTCTTTCAAACTTACATAATGAACGCCTGATGGAATACCTTCAACGACATTGGCACTTAAGCTTTTGTCTGTATTAGTTTGAAATTCGACTTTAAATCTGTCTTTTATCCTTCCTGTTGAAAAGATTATTACTAATAACAATCCAAAAACAATCAAGTTCCTTAGCCTTAATTTATGTGCCGTTTTTGAAAAAAAGAAAATATTTATCAGCGAAAGAAATAAAACAACGAGTATGATGTTTTTGGAAGATAAAAGTAATATAAATCCAAAAAGCAAAACCGAAAGTAAGGTATCGGTTTTTGATTTTATTTCTTTGGTAAAAAAATAAAAGAAAGCAACCGCAACAAAAACTGACATGTGTATGGCATTCAGCAATTTTGGTACCAGTCCGAAGTCTTTGTCGTTTTCACCATGATAAAAGAACATTCTTGCATCTCCAATTATTAAATAGCGAATTATGGCTCTTACTGAATAATATAAGACAAATGCAACGATGACATAACTATAATATTCAATAATCTTTCTTTTTTGCTCCGAAGTATTTGTTTTAAAAATCAGAAAACCAAGAGGAATTAAAAGCAACGGTACTTCCTTTGACAAAGCGGAAAGTGTTGCTTTTGAATCTATGGACCAGAAATAGGAGATTACCATTAAACCGTAGAGCAGAATTGGAAAAATCAACTCTTTTTGAAGTTTGAAGTGTTCCCTTTTTAAAGAGATAAAAGCAACTAACAAAAAGATTCCCAAAGAAACATTGTTTATCGCAAAACTAAAAGGAATGGTAAAAAGGACTAAAAGTATTGGAATAAAAGAACTCTTACTTTTGTTTTCTTTTATCAGATTTTGAATAACATTCTTCGAAAAGTTGTAAATATTCCCCATTTATTTTTTCCCAATTAAATTCATTCACAATCGAATCAAAATTGTTTTGAACTAATTGCAAGTTATCATTTTTTTTGATTGTATTCAGAATATTTTTTACTTCAAGTGCACTCGAGAAATAGTGGCTGTTTTCCTTTAAAATTCCTTTGTTGAAATCATTGTTATGCGCTATTACTAAGGCTCTCGAGGCCATTGCTTCCAGTAAGGATGGATTTGTTCCGCCAACAGAATGTCCATGAAAATATAAATTGGAAAAATAACGAAGATTATTGAGATGTTCCAAATTATAAAGCCCGCCGATGAAACGTATATTAGAATAATTTTTGAATTTGTTTTTGAGGTATTCCCCATATTTCGTCATGTGTTTACCAATGACCAAAATTGGCGTTTTATCTTCACTCATTGCTACGCCTTCCAAAACCATATCCATATTGTTTTCGGGTTCAAAGCGCGCCATAATCATATTGTAGTTTCCTTTTTCTACATTATATTCCTTTAAAAACACTTCGTTTGGATCGGAAAAAGGATAGGCACCATAAGCGATGTAAGTGGATTCTTTTTTATATTTTCGTTTAAGAAACTTTTGAATCCCTAGTGAATCTGAAACCAAAAAGTCACTATTAATTGCCGCCAGTCTCTCGGCAAACTTTAAAAATTGCTGCACAGGTTTAGAGTATTTTGTTCTTTTCCACTCTAATCCGTCCATATTAGTAATAATGATTGATTTTTTAGGCAGTAAAAAATGCCAAACCGAATTGCTCGTATATCCCAATTGTAAAATGATATCGAAATCTCTTTTACGTGAATCTATAATGCAATTGAAATCATAAATGAATTGCCCAAAGGTTCCAAATTTGTATTCAGGATCATATTGATGAATAATGTTTACGCCATGGAAGTTTTTTTCCTGAAAAGGATGATCATGTGAGTTATAGCAATACACTTCGTGCCCTTGTTTGGCAAGATATACTGAAAAAAATTCGGCAAACTGCTCAAATCCCCCATAATAATTGGGCACACCACGAGTTCCTAGTATGGCTACTTTCATTGAAATCTAAACTTAGTGTGCAAAAATAACTTTTTTAGTAGTTTAAAAAAATTATTGTCGGTGTACTTTGATTTCTTTTTTATACTCTCTTCAAAAATCGCAATAAAGTTTGATAAAAGTATTTCTATAATAAACCATATACAACAAAAATGAAGTGTTGAAATTCTTTGATTATGAAATTTTCGGAGAAATGAAAAACGCGCAATATTTGGATAAAAACGGATTTTTTGTCGGTAAACACCAGGTTCCGTTAACCGAAGAAATTAAACATTTATATACCGTTTTATTGTTTTAGGAAATGGCTTTTTTGAATTGTTCCGCTGCCAATTGCCATGTGAATTTTTCTTTCATCAGATTTCTTTTTTGGTCAATTTGAGTGTCTTTTAAACCAATTTCTATTTTGTTTTTTAAATCGGCTACATCAAGTGGATTAAAAAGACAATCGCCGAAGAATTGGAAATCAGCCATAGCCGTTGTATTCGAACAAATTGTTGGAATTTTTGCCGCCAAAGACTCTAAAGGCGGAATCCCAAATCCTTCAGCAATAGATGGATAAATAGATAAATCAGCACCACGTACCAACAATAACAAATCTTGATAAGTGATTTTGTTAAAGGTGAAGATAGCGGCTTTTATTTCTTGTGGTAACGTTGCGTAATAGTCGTTATATGCTTTATTTTCGATGGCTTTATCGCCTACAAAAACCAGCGAATGTATTTTATAATATTCATTTTCAACAAATGCTCTTAACAGTCGGTCATGATTTTTCCTTGGCTCCCATCGACTAACATACAAAAAGTAATTGGCTACTTTAAACTTTTCACATACTTGTCTTTTAGCTTCATTTTTATTGTACTCTTCAAAATAAATTGAATCAATTGAATTAGGAGTAAGCGTTACCTTTTCTATGCCAAAATGCTTTTGTATTTGCTGTTTCGAATATTCAGAAACCGACAATACAACATCTGACCGTTTTGCGCTGGTTTTAAAAAGAAACTTGTTCTTTATCCTATAAGCTAAAGGAAAGTACTCCGGAAAATCTAAAAATAAGACATCGTGAATGGTGACTATATATTTACATGCTTTTATAGGTGGAACAACATATTGAAAGTGAGCATAATCAATCTTGTTTTCATTAATGATTCCCGGAATGTCAAACAATAATCTATAAAATTTGTTTTTGGCTTTGTAACTCACGTAAGTAAGATTCTCATGAGTCCCAAATAGGGTTTCGAGAAACGCTGTGTTGGAAGCGCCAAAAAAGAACTGCTTTGTTTTATCCTTTAAAAGCTCTGAATAAAGTCCTTTAAGATAAGTCGTAGTTCCTTGGAAATTTCCATCAAAAACATGACAGTCTACAAATATGTTTGTGGTTTTCATGCGGCTGAATTGCGTTGGCTTACTAGCTTTTCATCATTTGACTTCATATAAAATTCCCTAAAGCAAAACAGTAAACCAATCAAAATTGATTTGTTGTCCGATAAATTATATACTCCCATAAATACCCAATTGGAGAATATCAGGAAAACACCTGTCCCAACAAAAAGCAGGTTTACCTGATTTATTATTGGGAAGTCCGATTTTGCTTTTTTGAAAAGTAGGTAAATTGAAATAAAGTAGATAAACAATCCAAGTAAACCCGTTTTTAAAAAAATTGTCATAAATCCATTGTGGAGTATCGATATATAACGCAAATTCATATCTCCCAACCATACTTTTTGTTTTAAATCGACTTGAGACCCTAATCCTTGTCCAAAAAGAGTGCTAGATACTCCTTCCCTGGTAACTTGTCTTACGGTCATAATATTTTCATAAGATCGGTAGTTATCATTAAAATCTTTCCAGTCTTCCCTGTTTATCCTTGTTTTGAAGGCTTCAAGTGGAGCAATTTTTATTTTATAAAGTAGTGCTTCAATCCCGTCGCCATTTCTTTTGGGGTTCATGTTATAAATTGCAGTATAACCAATACCGGTCAAAATCAATACCGAAATTACAACGGTTATTGATCTTTTATTGACTTTAAAATATCCTTTCATAGCCAGGAATAAAATTATGAACTGTATAAAATTTGTTCTTGCCAAATACATGAATGCTGAAAACCCAATAATGCTCATGAAAAAAAGTGCTTTTCTTCGGGAAAAATTTAATTGAAATTTTTTATGGAATATGGCTATTATTAAGGCATATACTTCAAAATCACTAAAATAACCACCATAAAATCTAATATCATTTACCGTAGTCGCTTTATAAAAAAGAATGGCGTGAAAAATTAAACTTAGATGAATAAGTGCAATGAAAAACCCTGTGAAAAGAATTGTTTTAAAAGCTAATGATGGAAACTTTTTGCATAATTGATACCCTATCAACAATCCTATAAAGGGTTTTATCAGATAGGTGATATCTCTAATCACAAAATAAAGTTGATGATCTTTAAAAATGTAAACTACTGCGGCTAATGCTAAAATTAGAGCAAAACAAAGAAGTTGTTTTATGATGCCAACCGAATACACTTTTTGGATAGAAAAAACTGCGGTAAGCGACCAAATCGCAAAGGTTAACTCATAATTATTCAAATAGGGAACATAAACACAAAGAGCAAAAAGAATTTGATAAGGAAGAGCCTTTTTTATAACTGTTGCCATTTATTCAATGCTTTTTAAAATTTTTGCGGGAACTCCACCAATAACAACATTGTCTG
>JAYURX010000266.1:0-9125 GCA_043755965.1 Flavobacterium sp.
GTTGTTAGACAAACTTCTTTCACCAATTAGCCTGCCGATGCGCTCGGTGAGTATTTATTTGCATGAAAAATTAGGAAAGCAAAAATCAAATATTTCGGTAGACCAATTATCGCAGGCATTAGGATTAACGTCTACAGAAGACACAACCACTGAAGAACAAAAGATATTAGAAGGCATTGTTTCGTTTGGGAATACGGACACAAAGCAAGTCATGAGTCCAAGAATTGATATTTTTGCACTCGAAATGGAAGAAACTTTTGCAGAGATTTACCAAAAAATAGTCGACAAAGGCTATTCCAGGATTCCGGTTTACAGAGAAAGCATCGACCATATTGAAGGCGTTTTGTTTGTCAAAGATTTGATTCCACATATTAATAAAAAGGAATTCGAGTGGAACACGCTGATACGGGAACCGTTTTTTGTTCCCGAAAACAAGAAGCTGGACGATTTGTTAAAAGAATTCCAAAGTAAAAAAAGTCATTTGGCGATCGTGGTTGATGAATATGGAGGAACTTCGGGATTGGTTTCCCTTGAAGATGTAATCGAAGAAATTGTTGGCGATATTTCGGATGAGTTTGATGACGAAAATTTAAATTTCTCCCAAATCGATGATAAGAATTTCTTGTTTGAAGGTAAAATAAACCTCAAGGATTTTTACAGGATTGTTGACGTTGATGAAGAAATATTTGAAAGAAGTAAAGGCGAGGCCGAAACATTGGCTGGATTTATATTGGAGATTTTAGGTAATTTCCCCAAAAAAGGACAGAAAATCCATTTTTCAAATGTGCATTTTACCATTGAAACTGTCGACAAAAAAAGAATAAAACAATTAAAAGTAACTCTTGAATAAGTTAAAAATGATAAATAGAACACTGGGTTTTCCTGCGGTAATAATGCTATTGATTTTGGTTTCCAGCTGCAAAGATGAGGTGTTGCCAAAACCTGCAAGCCAGCTGCGATTGGATTATCCGGTTGCCAAATATGCTTCGTTTAGCAATCATTGTCTTTTTGAATTTGAAATCAATGAAGATGCCATTATCAAGGAAGATAAGAATTGTGGCTTTTCAATTCATTATCCAAAGATGAAAGCTACCATTTATTTGACGTATAAGACGGTGAATAATAACATCAATTTGTTGTTGCGCGATGCACAAAAACTAACGTATGAACATGTTATAAAAGCGGATGATATTTTGGAACAACCTTATGTAAACAGTGATAATAAAGTATATGGAATGTTCTATCGCGTTGATGGAAATGCGGCAACTAACGCGCAATTTTATGCTACAGACAGCATTCAGCATTTTGTAACGGGTTCAGTATATTTTTATGCCAAGCCCAAGTTTGATTCTATTATGCCCGCCGCGGATTATGTCAAAAATGATATGCAGCGTTTACTGGAAACCATTAAATGGAAATAAAAAAGGAACTCAATTGAGTTCCTTTTTTGTTATTGTTCGTTTCTGATTATACTTTTCCTTTGGTTTTCATTTCCGAAACTTTGTAAGTCTCACCATCACCGGTAGCTTCGATAGCTTTTGTCAATTTTTCCGAAGTTAAAACCGCAGCATCATATTCAACGGTCGCTTCTTTTTTATCATAATCAACGGTCGCTTTTTGAACGCCATCCAGTTTAGATAATTTGGATTCAATGGTTTTGGCACAACCCATAGCGCAAGTCATTCCTTCAATTTTGAAACTTGCTGTTTCCGGTTTGGCAACAACGGCAACTTCTTTTTTAGTGTTAGTTTCGGCTGTTCCTGCAACCGGTTTGCTCGCAGTGTCTTTACAACTAAATAGTAGGGTTGAAGAAAGACCAAAAGTTAATAGCGATTTGGTGAAATTCATAATTTTAGAATTTGTTATTTGTGATTATTTGAATTAGGGACAAAATTAGTGAAAAATAAAAGTGGTTATTCTTAAAATAATTACAAAATTTGATGTCTTGAAAAAACATAAATGAAATGAGCTTACGGAAACTTAATAAATGTTGAACAAAGTCATGAGCGAATTACATATGACAAATAAAAAACAATAGATATCTGCATATGAAATCACTGCAGTTAAAATGGATTATCCTGATAGCGCTTGCCCTGATTTGGGGAAGTTCTTTTATACTAATTAAAAAAGGATTGGACGGATTGGATCCGTTTCAGTTGGGTTCGTTGCGAATCATTTTTTGCGCTGTTTTTCTTTTGATTATTGGTTTTAAAAACATAACAACAATCCCTCTGCACAAGTGGAAGTATATCGCACTGACTTCTTTATTTGGAACATTTGTTCCAGCGTATCTTTTTGCAATTGCCCAAACAGAGATTAACAGTTCAGTGAGTTCGATACTCAATTCTTTAACGCCTCTGAACACCTTAATTTTAGGCGCAATTGTTTTTGGTTTGGATTTTAAGCGAACGCAAATTTTTGGAGTAATCGTTGGGTTAATCGGGACAATGTTATTGATTTTTAACGGAGCGATTCACAATCCGAATCAGAATTATTGGTACACCATGTTGGTATTGATTGCATCGATTTGTTATGCGATGAATGTGAATTTCATAAAAAAATATTTGTCCGATTTAAAACCGCTAACCATAACGGTTGGTAACTTTTTAGTGATGTTGTTTCCGGCTTTACTTGTTTTGGCTTTTACCGATTTCTTTGCCGTGGTTCATTCAGAACAAGTACAACATGCCATGATTTTTGTTGCGGTTTTGGGAATAATAGGGACAGGTATTGCCAATGTACTTTTTTACAAACTGATACAAATTTCGTCTCCCGTTTTTGCTACTTCGGTCACTTATTTGATTCCGGTAGTGGCTTTCTTTTGGGGACTTCTCGATAATGAAATGCTCACGCCGTTGCAGTTTGTTGGAGCTTTTATCATATTGATTGGCGTTTATCTCTCGAGTAAAAAGTAAAAGACCGAAAGTTTAACCACGAAGCACACGGAGTTGGCGCAAAGATCACAAGGTTTGATGTTTGTGAATTTAGAGTTTGAAGTTTATTTGGTTTTGTTTTTTATGTTTTCGGAATTTATAACAACAAAAAAGACCGCTATTGCTAACGGTCTTTCTTTCAATCTATATAATTTTAATTATAGGAAATCAGCATCAGTAACACCTTCGTTGATTTTTACATCACTCATCTTGATATCTAATTCAAAACCAACATTCATAATAGTGTTAAAAGGCACTTTAACTCCTTTTACCACTCTATAATCATTGAAGTTTGTTACTCTGGTCATTTTCTGTCCGCCTTGCTCAGATGTAGAAGCTTCTGCAGTTTTTAAACCTGATTTTACATCAAAATAATGCGTAGTATCACCATCAACAACCACATAAGCGTCAGCACCATTCATTGGCTCAACTCCTGAAATCGTTACGCCTTTTTTGGTTGCCAATAAAGTTTCGTTGAACAGGATTGCATCCTCTTTTATTTTGGAAAGTTCTTCACCTTCCATCACTTTTTTCTGTCCCTGTTGCATCATGTAAGCGGTATTTCCGTTTACAACCTGCTTCATAATAGAACCCATTCCAGGCATAGAAAGTTCCACTGCCTTTCTTCCTTTGTTATCCGTTTTTGAAGTATACGACAAAGGCATTGGCGCTTGAGGAATCGTTGTTGAACCAGTATATGCTATTGATTTTACTGCTTTCACTACTTTATCTCCACCAATGGCAGCCACATAAGCATCGATTACTGATTTTACTGTAACTCCGGCAGGAACCGCTTTTTTCATCGCTGGTTTCTCAGTTGGATTTCCGTATTTATCGAAATAGAACATTGGAATTTTTAATTTTTCCAATCCTGAAATAACTTCCGATCCTTTTCCGGTAACTACGATACGCATATTGTCAGCTAAGAAATATTTATTGGCTACTCTCATAATATCCTCCGGTGTAACCGCATTGATATTTTTGATGTAGTTTTCGTAAAAATCAGCAGGTAAGCCTTCTGTTTCGATATTTAAAGCATAACGCGCAACGGTTGCCGGTTTTTCAACCTGCATTACAAAACGTCCAATATATCCTGCTTTAACGCTGTTCAACATTTCTTCCGAAACTTTTTCAGTTCTAACTCTGTTTAATTCTTTTAAAGATTCTGCCACTGAGCTATCTGTAACGGCATTTCTAACCTGAGCATTTGCTCTGAATTTGCTATAGATATTTTTGTCAAAACCGATGCTTGAACGGGCACCATAGGTCCAGCCATGTTTTTCTCTCAAGTTCATGTTCATATAGCTGTTGAAATCACCACCAAAAACCTGATTCGCTAAAATCACAGGGAAATAATCAGCATCTGACATTTTTAAATTTACAGTATTAATCAATGAGATTTCAGATTGAACTGCATTTGGCATATCCACAAAATTGATTTGTGGATATTGAACATTGCTTGGATTAGAATAGGTTAATCGTGGCGCCGTAGCTTTTGTCCATGAACCAAATAGTTTTTCAACCATTTTTTTCACGTCTTTTGTTTTGACATCACCAACGATTACTAAATAAGCGCGTTCCGGAACGAAGTAAGTTGCATAGTTGCTTTGTACATCCGCTAACGTCACATTGTTAATCGTTTCTTCAGATAAATATTCTCCTGCGGGATGATTTTTACCATAAGCCAGAACGTTTTCAACTCTTCCGGCAACAACAGCAACACTTTTCTCCTGAGTTTTTAATCCTTCGATTAATTTGTCTCTTTCTTTATCAAATTCTTCCTGAGTAAATTTTGGCATCAAAGCGCCTTCGGCCATTAACTCTAAAATTCTTTTCGAATATTTAGACAATCCATTGGCAGAAGCTCCTGAAGAATAAAAATTAATATCAGCACCAAGAAAATCGATTTCCTCGTTGAAAGCATCTTTTGTTGTTTTTGTTGAACCGTTTCCGATTAAGCTGCTGGTTAAATCATCCACACCTTTTTTGTTTCCTTCAGCATAAGGCGAATTGTCGATGCTTAAATTGAAAGAAACTCTAGGGAGTTTGTGGTTTTCAACTACTAAAACCTTTAATCCGTTTGGCAACGAAAAAGTTTCCGGTTTTTTAATATTGATAGTTGGCGATGGGCCTGGTTTCGGTTGTGGTCTGTCTTGTGCTTGCATAGCGATAGTTAAAAACAAGCTTGATAATACTATAATTGATTTTTTCATTGTCTGTCGGTTTATTGTTTGTTATCAGCTTTGTCTTTTGCAGGTACATAATCCAAAATCAAACGCTGATTCGGATTGAGGTATTTTTTTGCAATGTCTCTAATTTCTTCACGTGTAATAGAACGATACATTTCTATTTCTGTGTTAATCAAATTTACATCGCCATACAATAAGTAGTAAGAAGCCAAGTTTTCGGCAACACCTTCAATACTTGAATTACTGTCTACATAATTACTTTCATTGATGTTTTGTAATTTTTGAAAATCTTTTTCCGAAATCAAATCCTTTTGCAGTTTAACGATTTCCTCATCAATTTCCCTAACTAAGTCGTTTGAGGTAAAATCTCCCTGTGGCATTCCGTAAAGAATGTATTGTCCATAATCCTCCTGGCTGTAGTTGAAAGCTCCAATCTGCAACGCCATTTTCTTATCGTCAACAATCTTTTTGTATAATTTAGAACTTTTTCCGCTGCTTAAGTAAGTAGAAATCATATCCAGGATTCTCGCATCACGGGTTTTCATTGATGGCGTTCTGTAAGCAGCAACTACCATTGGTTTTTGGATGTTTGGATCTTCGTAACTTGCGCGGATTGTTTCTGTGATAGGCGCTTCTGTGAAAGTTTGTTTTTTCAATTCAACACCTCTTGGAATTGGTCCAAAATATTTTTCAATCCAGGCCTTAGTCTGTGAAATGTCAATTTGACCGGCAACTACCAAAACTGCATTGTTTGGAGAATAGAATTTTTTGTTGAAATCCTGAAACTCCTTTAAGGTAGACGCATCTAAATGCTCCATAGAACCGATAGTAGCCCAACGGTATGGATGCACTTTAAACATGTTTTTCTTTACTTCGGCAATTAATTGTCCGTAAGGTTGATTGTCAACACGAAGTCTTTTTTCTTCTTTTACTACTTCGTTTTGCGTGTCAACACCAATTTGGTTGATAACAGGATGCAGTAGTCTTTCTGATTCCATCCACAAACCTAATTCTGTATTGTTCGAAGGGAAAACTTCGAAATAATACGTTCTGTCTTCCGATGTGTTAGCATTGTTGGTTCCTCCGTTTGAAGTTACCATTTTCATCCATTCACCACGTTTGATATTATTGGTTCCTTCAAACAATAAATGTTCGAAGAAGTGAGCGAATCCTGTTCTTTCCGGATTTTCATCCTTAGAACCTACGTGATACATAACAGAGGTAATTACAACCGGTGCAGAAGGGTCATTATGTAAAATTACATGAAGACCATTTGGCAGATTGTACTCCTCAAAAGCGACCTTTTGGGCATGAGCTGTTCCTCCAAGCATAAGCATTGAACTTAAAGCGATTAATGAATTTTTCATAAAAAATTTAAATTTGTTCAGTTGATTGTTCAGTTAGTTGGCTAACTTTTTAATTTGTTACACCAAAGGTATCTTTTTTTATTTATTTTCATAAATTTTTTTCCTCGTACAAAGCCTTGATTTTAAATACCAAACTTTTTTTATCCAAGAGTTGTGTGTGTAAAAAATAGTCGTATATTTGCGCACTTAAAAAATTAACTAAACATTAATGTTATGTATGCAATCGTAGAGATAGCAGGGCAACAATTCAAAGTGAGCAAAGACTTAAAGGTTTATATTCACCGTTTGACTAATGAAGAAGGTTCAAAAGTTTCTTTTGACAAAGTTCTTTTATTAGACGATAACGGTAGCATTACTTTAGGCGCCCCAGCTATAGAAGGTGCTTCAGTAGAAGCCAAAGTGTTATCACACTTAAAAGGAGACAAAGTAATCGTTTTCAAAAAGAAAAGAAGAAAAGGTTACAAGAAGAGAAACGGTCACAGACAATACCTGACACAAATCGTGATTGAAGGTATATCTGCAACCGGAGGCAAAAAAGTAGCGAAAGCTGAAGCAGCTCCTAAAGCAGAAAAAGCGGTAGCAGCAACTGAAGTAGTAGAAGCTCCTAAAAAAGCAAAAGCTCCTAAAGTAGAAAAGTCAGAGGAAGCAGCTCCAAAAAAAGCAGCAGCTCCAAAAGCTAAAAAAGAAGATACTCAAGAATAATAACAATAGTAAAACTAATACGTCATGGCTCACAAGAAAGGTGTCGGTAGTTCTAAGAATGGTAGAGAATCAGAATCAAAACGTTTAGGCGTTAAGATTTATGGTGGTCAGGCTGCAATTGCAGGGAATATCATTGTTAGACAAAGAGGTTCTAAACACAATCCAGGAGAAAACGTTTACATGGGTAAAGATCATACCTTACATGCAAAAGTTGCTGGTGTAGTGAAATTCCAGAAAAAAAGTGATAACAAATCATTTGTTTCTGTAGTTCCATTTGAAGCATAAGAACAAACTCTTATTATATACAAAACCCGATTCAGTTATGAGTCGGGTTTTTTGTTTTGTAATTAAACTTTACGTCACTTCGAGTGTTTTGAGCAAAGCTCAAAATGTATAGAGAAGCCAACTCACATAATTCTTATTTTATTGTAGTCAACGACACCATATAGGTATTTATCCCATCAGTAAAAGTAGTAGTCTGAAGAATTACTATTTTCCCTTTATAAAGATATCTCAGCCTTAAGGTTTCCTTTTCCTCCTGTGTTCCGGTTAATTGTCCCTTTTCCAAATTCTTTTTCAGGTTGAGATACTCTTTTTTATTATAAAAGGAATAAAGTAAAATGGTATACTTTGGTTGGTCATTCCGGGCTAATAAATTATGCCGGCCTTTTATCTTACTGTCACAAAAATAGGTCTGCTCTTTGGCATTAAAGGAAAAGCCATTTTTTAGTGCGAACGAATCAAACTCAGACAGGTTGTAAGTATTTAAACTTACTAATTGATTAAATGAAAGTTTACATTGTTGGGAAAATGAAAATTTCATTGAAAGAATCAGAATTGCTAAAAACACTTTTTTCATGTTACTGAGTACTTCATTAAAGGTTACAATTCAGACCTGGGGTATTGGTTTAGCCAATGTACAAAAAAATATCATATTACTTAAAACCTTTAGGTGCAGCGTAGTTAATGGGTGAATGTTTTGTGACAAAATTTGCGCCAGAAAGTGTCACAAAAAAGATATTTACAAAAAAATTGTGACAAAATCTGTCACGAAAAAAAAATTGCCACAGAAAGTGTGGCAAAAAAATTGTTACAAGATTGCAGAGCTTGGAAATGCTGGGAAGTGGGTTTTTGAGGGCACGGATTGTAAATCCGCGTTATCAGGCCAAATCACTATCTTTTTGCTTAACAATTGTGAGTAACCGTTATTCTCTTTTCTGTTCTTTGAAAATCTCTTCTAATGTCTCTTTATATTTTGTGTACTTATAAAGGTTTCGTTCCTTTAAAATTGAACCCAATAATAAATCGTTTATGTCTTTTTCCGAACTATTATTTTTATTTAAGCAAATCAAATTTGATAAAAGCGTTTCGTAAAATTTGTTAAGGTAGTAGCTTCTGTAGCTCTGTAATCCCTTATCCTTAACAATGTTCATTTCAAAGTCTGTAAAATAAAAATCTGTGTATTGATAATAGGATCTTCCATTAATTTTTGGAAATTTTTTAATATAGTCGTAGGCTTTTTTCGTGTTTGGTGGATTAACAATATTCATATAACCCCAAATGGTAGTTCCGCAGAAATCAATAGTTTTTAGTACTAAAATTCCCTTTTCAGTGTCATCTTTTAAATTGTAATCTTTGATTTTTAAATCTGTCCTTGAAAGATCAAAAGGTTGATTTTTATTTCCAACGGCGGTAAACAACATGTCGTAATAATTATCTATTAATTCATAGGTTGGTATGTCCTTCATGGACAAACTATCTATTAATTTATTGTTGTCCACCTGATTTTCTTCTCTGATGTTAAAATTGATTGCCCTAATTATATAAATCTGCTTCAATACTTTGTCGTCAGGCCTTGATAAAAAAGGCTGCGTTAAAAGCTTATTTTTAGTGGTTATGGTTTGAGCAATAAACTCATTTGCCATTTTTAAATT
>JAYURX010000267.1:0-1628 GCA_043755965.1 Flavobacterium sp.
CGTAAAAGGAAAATCCATTTACCTCGATGATATCCAGGAACTGCACGGAACTTTGTATGCACTTCCTTTTGATTCAACTGTGGCTCATGCCAAAATAAAAAGCATTGATTTAAATGCTGCTTTGAATTCTCACGGAATCGTGTCTATTATTACAGCGAAGGATATTCCGGGTGAAAACCAAATTGGAGGAATTATTCCCGACGAACCTTTATTGGCCGAAGGCGAAGTACACTTTCGTGGACAGGTTATCGCAATAATAGTCGGAACGTCCGAACATGATTGCCGTCAGGCAGCAAAATTGATTTCCATTGATTACGAAGAATTGGGAGTAATTGTTGATCCAAGAGTAGCGCAGGCACAGGGGAAATTGATTATACCTCCGAGACAATTCACCTTAGGAGACACAGCATCAGCCTGGACACAATGCGATTACATTTTTGAAGGCAGAAGCGATGTCAACGGACAGGAACATTTATACATAGAAACACAAGGCGCTTACGCTCGTCCAAAAGAAGATGGAAGCATCGTGATATCATCCTCCACTCAAGGACCAACAGCCGTTCAGCGAATGGTAGCAAGAGTCCTTGGGATTCCAATGCACAAAGTCGAAATAGATACGGTTAGACTTGGTGGCGGTTTTGGCGGAAAAGAAGATCAGGCTACACCTTGGGCAGTGATGGTTGCCTTGGCGACACAAATTTTACACAAACCGGTAAAAATTGCAATGCATCGAATGGATGACATGCGGATGACAGGAAAAAGACATCCGTATTCAGCCGATTTTAAGATTGGCCTGAACAAGGATTATAAAATCATTGCCTACGAAGTAACGCATTACCAAAATGCCGGAGCTGCAGCCGATTTGTCGCCTGCCGTTATGGAGCGAACCTTATTCCATTCGACGAATGCGTATTTTGTTCCGAATGTAATTGCGAAAGCCTATAGTTGCAAAACCAATCTGCCTCCGAATACCGCTTTCCGAGGATTTGGCGGGCCACAGGGAAAGTTTGCCATTGAAGCGGCCATTGTAAAAGCCGCAGAATCATTAGGAATAAATCCATCCGTAATCCAAAAAGCAAACTTGGTTGTTGACGGCGATGAGTTGTCTTATGGACAAATATTGCAACAGGTGGAAGCAAGGAATACCTGGGAAACCTGTATGAAAAACTACGATTATGTTGCCCAAAAAGCAAGAGTAGCCGAATTCAATAAAACCAATACGCGTTTCAAAAAGGGTTTGGCAATTCAGCCGATTTGTTTCGGGATTTCGTTTACCAATACGATGATGAACCAGGCGCGCGCTTTGGTGCATATTTACCATGACGGAAGCGTTGTCGTGAGTACCGGCGCCGTAGAAATGGGGCAAGGAGTTAACACCAAAATGCTGCAGATTGTAACGCAAACTTTCGGAATCAAGGCGTCACGTGTCCGTATCGAATCTACCAATACACTGCGTATTGCGAATACCTCACCAACAGCCGCCAGTGCCGGAGCTGACCTTAACGGAAAAGCTTTGGAGATGGCGTGCAATGCCTTGTTGGGAAGACTGATCGCGGTTGCCCAAAAAGAACTGAATATCGAAAAAATCCAGCTTAATGATGAATTTGTTTTTGCCAATGATAAAGCGA
>JAYURX010000268.1:0-1628 GCA_043755965.1 Flavobacterium sp.
TCGTCCACACAGAGGGCAAATCATGACGGCAAAACGGATGAAGGAATTGCTTGATGGAAGCCAGATTATAGCGCAACACAAAGAACATGTTCAGGATCCTTATTCCTTCCGCTGTATACCGCAGGTGCATGGCGCTTCAAAGGACACTATTGATTATGTGAAAAAAGTATTCAAGACCGAAATCAATTCAGTTACCGATAATCCAAATATTTTTGTTGGAGAAGATGTAATCATTTCGGGCGGGAATTTCCACGGCCAGCCTTTGGCTTTAGCTTTAGATTTCCTGGCCATTGCCTTATCCGAATTAGGAAGCATTTCCGAAAGAAGAACCTACCAACTGATTTCAGGTTTACGAGGTTTGCCCGCTTTCTTAGTTGACAATCCGGGACTGAATTCAGGATTTATGATTCCGCAATACACGGCGGCAAGCATTGCCAGCCAAAATAAACAATTGGCTACTCCGGCAAGTGTAGACAGTATTGTTTCCAGTAACGGGCAGGAAGACCACGTAAGCATGGGAGCAAACGCTGCAACAAAGTGCTTAAAGATTATGGAAAATCTGGAACGGATTCTAGCGATTGAATTAATGAACGCTTCGCAGGCGATAGAATTCAGACGGCCATTGCAGTCAAGTGAGTTTATAGAAACCTTCCTAAAATCATACAGAGCCGATGTGCCGCTGGTCAAAGAAGACAGAATTCTGCACTATGACATTGAAAACTCGGTAGCGTTTTTGAATAGTTTTATGGTGGAGTTGGAGGATTAAGCTTTGGCACAATATTAGTTAAGGATTTCTTAAAATTTATTTTATGAAATCTTCTAAATGTTTTCTTGTAATTTCACTTTTCACTCTTTTTGTTAGTTGTAAACAAGTTGATGCCGTTCCGTATTACGGTATAGATTTTTTGTTCATAGCGCCACAGCCTAGTAATGATAGAGAAGTAAGTCATTTACCCAACCGTTTTATAGGTAATTATATCAATCAAGATTCTACCAACCTGATTATCGAAGATAAAACAGTTTATTATAAATGGAAAACTAAAAACAATATCAGTTTTTCAGCATTTGATTCAATAAAGGATAGCCTAAGAGTAGTTGAAAACAGAATCTATTTCGATAATGAATTTGTTGAGTTCAGAAAACTAAAGGACTCGATTGAAATCACGGATATAAATTATGATACTATCTTTTCTATTTCTGGTTTTCAAAAAGCCAAAAGAATCAAAAACTCGATTGTATTCAGCACAAAAGATTCAATCTACTGGAAAATAAAAATTTTCACATTAGACAACAATAGATTAACTCTAAAAACACTTGTATCTGATGAGGATTTAATACGAATGGATTCTTTATCAAAAATTAAGGCACAGAAAATAGATTCGACAAAAATTATAGTTCAATTGTCTAAAAGAGAATTTAAAAAAATGTTGACTTTAAAACGATTTGGATATGACCAGGATTTCAAAAAAATAGATTAAATCTTCAGCATAAAACTTAACAATCCCAAAATAGCAGGAACTGCCTGAACAAAGAATATTCTTTTGGAAGCCGTCATAGCGCCATAAATCCCCGCTACCAAAACGCAGGTAAGAAAGAAGATAGCGATGTTTTTGCTCCAATCAACATTG
>JAYURX010000269.1:0-3804 GCA_043755965.1 Flavobacterium sp.
TCTATTACTACTTCCAGACCGTCATTTGACAAAACCCTGATGGCATCGTCGCCTTCTTGCGCACCTTCATTGTGAATGGCTGACATAGTGTAATTTTGAGTTTGCGCATCAAAGATAGTAATCTCTAATAATGGATTAATAACATGTAATCCGCTTTCCAGAACATCGGACTGAACGTTTCCATAAAGTGATTTTACGCCGACTTTACCTGCGTCAATTTGTTTAAATACTGAAGATAATAAACCGATAAGAATGACCACGAAACCAAAAATCCTAAAGAGGTTTGCAAATTTGGATAGTGGATTTTCGTTGTTTTTTAATGTGAAGCTGATAATAATTAAGATAACACCAATAATAAGTGAAAGTATCATTTTTTTAAGTTTTTAAATTATACGGTGATTATACGCAACAGGTAATTGGAAGTTACAAATTATTGGGAAGTATTTTCTGAAATCAATTTTTTAGTGAGATAATGAAATCGAATGAATAGAAAAACCGCCGCTGTAGTCAATCCTGCCAATAATCCTATCCAGACACCAACAGCTTTTAATGACGTATATTCTCCGAGATAAAATGAAATCGGAAACCCAACAATCCAATACGCTACAAAAGTGATATACATTGGAATCTTCACATCCTGCAAACCTCGCAAAGCGCCTAAAACAACCACCTGAAGTCCGTCAGAAATCTGAAAAACAGCCGCAACCAAAAGTAACTTAGCCGCAATGGCAATCACTTCCTGATTGTCTAACAATTGGGATTGGTTTTCCATATTTAAAAACAAATATGGTAAGATTTGATGCAGTGCAACAAACATTACAGCGAATAGAATTTCGATAAGTATAGCCAATAAAAATATAGAGCGTGCCACAATAACCAATTGCTTATAATCACTCAATCCCTTTTGATTGCTGATTCTAATCATAGAAACTACGCTCAAACCCATAGCAACCATAAAAGTCATGGAAGCCAGGCTCAACGCAATCTGATTGGCAGCCTGACTGGTTTTTCCAATGTTGCCACAAAGCCATATTCCGGCGGTGAAAAGCACTACTTCAAATAGCATTTGCATCGCTGATGGCAAACCAAGATTGACAATTTTTTTTATCATTTCTTTCTTGATTTCATCAAAACTAAAATCGTGGAAATATTGTTTTAATTGTTCTTTTCGGGATAAAATGATATGCATGAAAACAACCATTGCAATTCTTGAAATCACCGTTCCTAAAGCAGCACCAATGATTCCCATTTTTGGGAAAATCCAAACGCCATAAATCAAACAATAGTTAATAATGACGTGTAAAATATTTGCCATGACAATCGCATACATCGATACTTTGGTCATCGACAAACCATCGGCAAACTGTTTATATCCCTGATAAATGATAAGTGGAACCAACGAAAAGGCAACCCAATCAACAAAAGGTTTTGCAAGAGTAATAACTTCTTTTGGTTGGTGTAATAATTCCATTATTGGTTTCGCCAAAACCACTAATCCAAAAAGGGAAAAACCTAAAATAACGCACAAAAACAAGCCGTGATGAAAAACCGAGCGGATTTTTGATGTGTCTTGTTCAGCATCTGCTTCGGCAACAATTGGCGTTATCGCAGTTGAAAATCCAATGCCAAGCGACATCGCAACAAAAATCATACTGTTACCCAACGAAACAGCGGCTAACTCGGTGCTGCCCAATTTCCCAACCATAATATTATCAACAATACCAATTAACGTATGGCCAAGCATCCCAATAATTACAGGATATGCCAATCGCAAATTATAGGAGAACTCTTTGGTGTATTGAGATAAATTCATTTTGCAATTTTCTTCCGATTCCGATTCCGAAGCATCGGGACGGAACGGAATGCAAAGATAGCTGATTCAATGACAATGACAATTTCAATTTCAGTGGCAATTAATGTTATTTATTGATATTGATTTTTGACATTGATATTGATTTTGATTCCTGAATTAGCCTTTCAATTGTTCTTTATACAAATCAATATTGGCTTTGATTTTTGGATCTAATTCGGGTTCCTGAATATCAGTAAGTTTCTTCATTTCTTCCCAAATGATTTTGGCTACAATGTAACGGGCCATATCTTTGTCGTCGGCCGGGATTACAAACCAAGGCGCATGTTCGGTAGATGTGTTGTTGATTGCTTCCTCATAATACTTCATATAATCATCCCAAAGTTCACGTTCCTTTAAATCACCAACAGAAAACTTCCAATTGTCCTCACCGCTTTCCAAGCGTTTTAGCAATCGCTTGCGTTGTTCTTCTTTGCCCATATGCAAAAAAAACTTCAAAACAATGGTTCCGTTTTGTGTAATATGCTTTTCGAAATTATTGATTTGCTCCATTCTGTTTTTCCAAAACTTTGGCGTAATGTCTTCCACTTTTTCAATACCCGGCAAATTTTCAAACATGATATATTCGGGATGGACACGCGTTACCAAAACGTTTTCGTAATGCGTCCTGTTAAAAACGGTGAACTTTCCTTTTTCGGGCAAAGCCAAATAATGGCGCCACAGATAATCGTGTTCTAGTTCGGTTGAATTGGGAGTCTTAAAACTATGAACCACTACTCCACGTGAATTGAATTCCTTGAAAACCTCACGAATCAGGCTGTCTTTTCCACTGGTATCCATTCCCTGCAGGCAAATCAAAACGCTATAGCGATTGTGTGCATACATCACATCCTGCAGTTTACTCAGCTTCTCTTGAACCTTTTCCAACTTCTCTTCTTTTTCATCATCATCGGCTTTAATTTTTAATTCAGATGGAATTTTTGCCAATTCAATGTTATTCATTACTCTAAAATCATCCGGATTTATGCTTTTCATAACGTAAGTATTTATATTTGTAAAATTATGGAAAAAATTCAACTTATACCATTCCTGGAAATCGAAGGAATTGGTGCAGCATCAGGATTAGTCTGTGAAAATAATTCACTGTATATCATTTCAGATAACAGTACATTACTCTATCATTATAATCTAACTGAAAAAACATACGAAAAGATAAAGCTGTTTGAAAACCTTCCGGAAGTACTTGCCAAAAAGGATAAACCCGATTTTGAAGCCATAACATTATTCAATGACAAACTCTATATATATGGTTCGGGTTCAACCAAAAAAAGAAATACAAGAGTTACCTTTAATCCTGTAAACAACGAGATAAAGGAAAAAGATCTATCCAAAATCAATAAAAAACTTATCGAATCGATTTCGAGTGCTGACAATGATTTGAATATTGAAGGCGTAATCATTACAGAGGAAACAACTTATTTCTTTCAACGCGGAAACGGTGCTACAGCACAAAATGGTGTTTTCTGTTATGACAGGAAAAGTAAAACCGTTCAATTTAAACCGATTACACTTTCAGCAATTAACGGAATCGAATCTACGTTTACGGATGCTATTTTGATTGATGATACCATTTACTTTTTGGCTGCAGCCGAAAATACAAATTCAACTTACGACGATGGCGAAGTTATGGGAAGCATTATTGGAACCATAGATTTGAAAACGTTGGAACTGAAAAGTTCCATTCAAATCACTGATAGACACAAATTTGAGGGATTGACATTGTACAAAAAAACAGCAACCCAAACCGAATTATTGATTTGTGAAGATAATGATACCGAAGAATTGGTGTCAACTATCTATTTATTGAAGTTTAGTGTTTAAAAGCACTTCGACAAGCTCAGTGTGACAAAAAATATTTTAACTTTCTTCTAAGCACTAACCTTGCAGGCAGGCAGGTTACTGAATACTATTTCTCTATTTCCTTAAGGCTTTCC
>JAYURX010000270.1:0-3804 GCA_043755965.1 Flavobacterium sp.
TATGGCGATATCGGTCTTATCAAAAACGCAGCTATTGCCCCAAAATTTGTTTACGATAGCGGCATCCGCCTGAACCTGGTTCCCGATTATTTTGAATTATTCCTACCCGTTTATTCGAGCAATGGCTGGGAAATCGGTCAGCAGAATTATGGCGAAAGAATACGATTTATCGCGACATTCCGACCTGAAACACTTATCAGCCTTTTCACAAGAAAATGGTTTTAAAACGAGGTTAAAACTTTTATATTTTAAATATTTTGCAGTATATTCTAATTTTTATTAAATAATCATCAGCGTAATTCCTTTTTACAACAAATAAATTACAGATAACTGAATTTTATTTTTCCTCAGAATATAATTTGTTACTTCTTTTTTATTTAAATTTGTTACCTCAAGAAATATTACCGTCTATGTCCGAAGCAACATCCAAAACTGAAATTACATTTGAAGACTTCAAGCAGGAAGTTTTAAATGATTATAAAATTGCCACGATAAGTAGAGAATGCAGTCTGCTTGGACGAAAGGAAGTACTAACGGGAAAAGCAAAATTCGGAATCTTTGGCGACGGAAAAGAAGTGCCGCAACTGGCTATGGCCAAAGCATTTCAAAACGGTGATTTCCGCTCGGGTTATTACCGCGACCAAACATTTATGATGGCCATTGGGGCATTATCTATCCAACAGTTTTTTGCGGGTTTATATGGTCATTCCGATTTGGAGCACGATCCAATGAGCGCCGGAAGACAAATGGGTGGACACTTTACTACCCATTCTATCGATGAAAATGGGAACTGGAAAAACCTGACACAACAAAAAAATTCAAGTGCCGATATCTCTCCAACTGCGGGTCAAATGCCGAGATTATTAGGATTGGCGCAAGCATCAAAAATATATAGAAACGTCCGCGGATTGGAAAACTTTACCAATTTCTCGAACAACGGAAATGAAATAGCCTGGGGAACAATTGGGAATGCTTCCACTTCGGAAGGATTGTTTTTTGAAACCATTAATGCGGCAGGCGTTTTACAAGTGCCAATGATTATCAGTGTTTGGGATGACGAATACGGAATTTCCGTGCATGCCAGACATCAGACTACCAAGGAAAGCATCTCCGAAATCCTTAAAGGTTTTCAGCGTGATGCCAATGCCAATGGCTACGAAATCTTAACCGTTAAAGGTTGGGATTATCCGGCTTTGGTTGCGACTTATGAAACAGCGGCCGAAATTGCCCGCGAAGAACATGTTCCGGTCTTGATTCACGTACAGGAATTGACGCAACCGCAAGGACATTCTACTTCGGGTTCACACGAACGTTATAAAAATGCAGAACGATTAGGTTGGGAAACAGAGTTTGATTGTGTGGCCCAAATGAGAAGCTGGTTACTTCAAAATGATTTGGCTACAGCCGAAGAATTAGAAACCATTGAAACCAATTCCAAAAAAGAAGTTTTGGAAGGCAAAAAAGCAGCTTGGGCTGCCTTTGTTTCTCCAATGAAAGAAGAACAGCAGGAATTAATTTCGTTATTAAATAGCATTGCAGGTTCAAGTGATAATAAAGTTTTTATCGAAAAAGAAGCTTCTGATTTAGCAGCCATAAAAGAACCAATCCGTAAAGAAATTTTAACGGTTGCCCGTAAGATTTTGCGAATGATTGTCAATGAGAATGGTAAACAAGAATTAGCAACCTGGATAACAAATTATATCAACAAAATCCAGCCCAAATTCAGTTCCCATTTATTTTCTCAATCGGATAAAAATATATTCAGCATTGCCGGCGCAGAAGTACCGGCCACTTATGACGATGCTGCCGAAGAAGTAGATGCTCGTTTATTATTGCGTGATAACTTTGACGCACTATTTAATAAATATCCTGAAGTGTTGGTTTTTGGAGAAGATGCCGGAAACATTGGCGATGTAAACCAGGGATTGGAAGGCATGCAGGAGAAATATGGTGAACTTCGTGTAGCCGATGTCGGAATTCGTGAAGCGACCATTCTCGGACAAGGAATCGGTATGGCGATGCGTGGTTTGCGACCAATTGCCGAGATTCAGTATTTAGATTATTTATTATATGCCATTCAAATCATGAGTGATGACTTGGCAACACTACAATACAGAACACAAGGCAGGCAAAAAGCGCCTTTAATCATAAGAACACGAGGACACCGACTGGAAGGAATCTGGCATTCGGGTTCACCAATGGGAATGATTATCAATGCGATTCGTGGTATTCACGTTTTGGTGCCGAGAAACATGACTAAAGCAGCTGGTTTTTACAATACGTTGTTGGAAACTGACGAACCTGCTTTGGTAATTGAATGTTTAAACGGTTACCGCCTGAAAGAAAAAATGCCAATCAATTTGGGTGAATTCAAGACTCCAATTGGTGTGGTGGAAACCATCAAAACAGGAACTGATATTACGATTGTTTCTTATGGTTCAACCCTTCGAATTATAGAACAAGCTGCTAAAGAATTACTAGAAGTCGGCATTGATGTTGAAATCATTGATGCGCAATCTCTGTTACCATTCGACATCAATCATGATTGTGCAAAATCAGTTATGAGAACAAACCGTTTGTTGGTGGTAGATGAGGATGTTCCCGGTGGTGCCTCTGCTTTTATTTTACAACAAATTATTGATGAACAAAACGGCTATCACTATTTAGACAGTCAGCCGCAAACGCTAACAGCAAAAGCACACCGCCCGGCATACGGAACCGATGGTGATTATTTCTCAAAACCTTCGGCAGAAGATGTTTTCGAAAAAGTATATGCCATTATGCACGAAGCTAAACCGGATAAATTTCCTAGTCTTTACTAATACTAAAAATAATGCAACCTAAAGAATTATTAGACTTGGCCGAGACCTTCGGGAGTCCGTTATATGTTTATGATGCCGAAAGAATTGAATCTCAGTACAAGCGCCTAACTACGGCTTTCGCCAAAGTAGAAAAGCTACGCATCAACTATGCGATGAAGGCTTTATCCAATATCTCCATCCTAAAGCTTTTGAAGAATATGGGTTCAGGATTGGATACGGTTTCCATTCAGGAAGTATTACTTGGCCTGCATGCCGGTTTTACTCCGGATAAAATCATTTTTACCCCAAACGGAGTTTCCTTTGAAGAGATTGAGGAAGTAGCCAAAATGGGCGTTCAAATCAATATTGACAATCTTTCTATTTTGGAGCATTTTGGTGCCAAATATCCCAAAATTCCGGTTTGTATCCGTATCAATCCACACGTTATGGCGGGTGGAAATGAGAACATTTCCGTAGGACATATCGATAGTAAATTTGGGATTTCTATTTATCAGATTCCACACGTGTTGCGTATTGTTGAGAATACCAAAATGAACATCAACGGGATTCACATGCACACGGGCTCTGATATTTTGGATATTGAAGTGTTTTTGTATGCGTCGGAAATCCTTTTTGATACGGCCAAACAATTTAAGGATTTGGAGTTTCTTGATTTTGGTTCTGGGTTTAAAGTGCCTTATAAAAAAGATGATATCGAAACCAATATCGAAGAATTGGGGAAAAAGCTAACCAAACGATTTTTAGCATTCGAAAAAGAATATGGCCGCGAATTGACACTAGCTTTTGAGCCGGGAAAATTTTTAGTAAGTGAAGCAGGTTATTTTTTGGCCAAAGTGAATGTGGTAAAACAAACCACTTCGACCGTTTTTGCGGGAATTGACAGCGGCTTCAACCATTTAATCCGTCCGATGTTTTATGGCTCACAGCACAGCATTGAAAACATATCTAAACCAAAAGGCAAAGAGCGTTTTTACACGGTTGT
>JAYURX010000271.1:0-9079 GCA_043755965.1 Flavobacterium sp.
TAATTGATTTTTATATACATAAAAACATTCAACTAAAATCTGAATATGTTTTTGATGGGATTAATTCAAATCTAAATGTTAATTCTGAAATCGAAAAAACTTTGATAGAACTTAAAAAAGAAATACTAAACCTTTGCATTGAAAACTTTAGTGACGCTGAAATTGAAAAAGAAGATTTTAATATTAGTCTAAAATTAAATACAGAATACTACTGTACTCTGCTAAAGGAAAACTTTAAAAACCTAATTCTAGATGAAAAATTGAAAAATTAAAATTATTTTTGTTTATTATTTTAACCTCACCTATAACTTGTCATTTCGACGAAGGAGAAATCACATCAACTTAAACTAACTTAGTAAAGTGATGGTTCAAAAATTCAAATGTTGGATTAAATTTCCGAATCAAATTTAGTTTCTTTTCTCTTCTCCATTTTTTCAATTCCTTTTCTCTAGCAATCGCTTCTTGCACCCAAGTGAATTTTTCATAAAACACTAAAAACTCCAAATTGTATTTTGAGGCAAAGGTCTTATTGCCAGATTCAATATTTTCTTTGTGCTGTCTTAATCTTTCTCTCAAGTTATTGGTCATTCCGATGTAAAAAGTAGATCGGAAACTATTGGTAATAATGTAAACATAATAAGAATGAAAACCTAGTTGTGGATTGAACATGATTATTGTTTGAATAGTGATATGTTATTTCTCTCTTTGTTCGAAATGACAAAAATATGTCCTTGTCATTTCGAAATGGAATGAAGTGAAATGAGAAATCGCATAATCTTAGTTATCTAACTGCAGTAGTTTGAATGCCGGTATGATTTTTCCCGTTGGTCGAAATGACAGTCCTGTTTGTCATTTCGAAATGGAACGAAGTGGAATGAGAAATCACATAATCTTTGACTGTAACACAATTGTTATAAAAATGCGTTGTGAATAGTGTTATGTGATTTCTCCCTTTGGTCGAAATGACAGTCCTGTTTGTCATTTCGAAATGGAATGAAGTGAAATGAGAAATCACATTATCTTAGGAATCTCTTAGGGAAGTGTATTTGTTTGAATAGCATTATGTGATTTCTCCCTCTGGTCGAAATGACAAGGAACCGTTCGAAATGACAAAAGGGTATTACCTCAAATCCTTCAACCGTAACTGCACCGTTACATTTCCGTTGAATTCGTTTTCATCAATACAAAAAAGAGCATCAAACGGTTTTTTGTTTTTTACAAGTTCTAATTTGTTGCCCAATCCAAAACCAATGGCGCCAAAACCTTCTGAATCTGATTGTTTTACGAATAGTTTTAAATGCTCTTCGTTTTGCCCTAAAGGTTTGGCATAACCAGTATCTTTTAGGTTTTTTGTCAAAAAAATCGGTGTCATATTTTGCGGCCCAAAAGGTTCAAACTGGTTTAGCAATCGCACTAATCGTTCATTGATATCCGTCAGATTTATTTCAGCATCAATGGCAATTTCCGGAGTTAACAAATCGGGATGAATGGTTTCTGAAACTACTTTTTCAAAGGCGTTTTTAAAGTTCAGATAATTCTCTTCTTTCAGCGTCATTCCGGCGGCATACATATGTCCGCCAAATTGTTCAAGGTGTTCGGCACTGGCTTCCAAAGCATTGTAAATATCAAAATCTTTTACAGAACGCGCGGAAGCTGCCAACTTATCTCCGCTTTTGGTAAAGACAATCGTAGGGCGATAATAGGTTTCTATCAGGCGTGATGCCACAATTCCGATTACGCCTTTGTGCCAGTTTTCATGATAAACGACTGTGGTAAATTTTTCCGCTTCCTGGTTTATTTCTATTTGGTCTAACGCCTCTATCGTAATCTGTTTATCCAAATCCTTTCGGTCAGAGTTATGCTGTTCTATTTCTGAAGCAAATTGTTCGGCTTGGTCTAAATCGTATTCCGTTAATAATGCTACAGCTTCGTTCCCGTGTTTGATTCTTCCGGCGGCATTTATTCTTGGTGCAATAACGAAAACAACATCCGTAATTGACAAGACTTTTTTCTTCACGTTTTTGATTAATGCTTTGATTCCGGGACGTGGATTCCTATTGATAACTTCTAATCCAAACTTCGCTAAAATCCGGTTTTCCCCTGTCATCGGAACGATATCTGCCGCAATTGCCGTTGCTACTAAATCAAGGTAAATTAGTAAATCATCAATTGTTTGGTTTCGATTTTGTGCCAATGCCTGAATCAATTTGAATCCAATGCCGCAGCCACATAATTCATCATACGGATACGAACAATCATTACGTTTTGGATCAAGAACGGCAATTGCGTTTGGCAAAACATCGCCGGGACGATGGTGGTCGCAAATGATAAAATCAATGTTCCTTTCATTAGCGTAAGCGATATGAGCAATAGATTTTATCCCACAATCCAAGGCAATAATCAAAGAAATTCCATTGTCATCGGCAAAGTCAATCCCTTTATACGAAATCCCATAACCTTCGTCATAACGATCCGGAATGTAAGTCGCGACATTTGGATAATAACTTTTCAGATAGGACGAAACCAGCGAAACTGCCGTTGTCCCATCAACATCATAATCACCAAAAACCAAAATATTTTCACCGTTTGCAATGGCTGTTTCAATCCTGGAAACCGCTTTGTCCATGTCTTTCATCAGATAGGGATCGTGCAAATCATCCAAACTTGGCCGGAAAAACTGCCGCGCCTGTTCAAACGTTTCAATACCTCGTTGCACCAAAAGTGTAGCAATCAGCTCATCCACTTTTAATTGGGTTGCCAAAGCTTTTACTTTATTGAAATCAGGTTTTGGTTTGAGTGTCCAGCGCATGTCTTAATTACGAAGTTATTGAAACAAAAATATATAAAACATTGCTAAAAATAAGGCAGTTTTTGTGTATAATTTATAAATAAAAACCAAAATAATATTTGCTACTTTTGAACTATAAAAGAAATTCAAAATGCAGATTCAAGGTCAGATTGTCGATATTCCAAACCGCAGGATATATTCGGGAGAAATTAAGGTTGAAAACGGTAAAATCACCTCAATAACTGAAAAGGAACATAACGTTAAAACTTATATTCTTCCCGGTTTTATTGATTCCCATATTCACATTGAAAGTTCTATGCTGGTGCCATCTGAATTTGCAAAACTGGCCGTACTTCACGGAACGGTTGGCACTATTTCTGATCCACACGAGATTGCCAACGTACTTGGAAAAGACGGCGTGCATTATATGATTGAAAACGGAAAAAAAGTACCGTTGAAGTTTCATTTTGGAGCGCCTTCCTGCGTTCCTGCCACCTTTTTTGAAACCGCCGGCGCCGTAATTGATTCGGAACAAATTAAGGAATTGATGGCATCACCTGATATTTATTATTTATCGGAAATGATGAATTATCCCGGTGTTTTGTTTGACGATGAAGAAGTGTTGAAAAAAATCGCCTGGGCAAAACATTACAATAAACCCGTCGATGGTCATGCACCGGGTTTGCGTGGCGAACCAATTAAAAAATATATTGGTGCCGGAATCTCAACCGACCATGAATGCTTTACCTATGACGAAGCCTCTGAAAAATTATCGCTGGGAATGAAAGTACTTATCCGTGAAGGAAGTGCGGCGAAAAACTTCGAAGCTTTGATTAATTTGCTTCCTGATAATTTTGAAAATATGATGTTTTGTTCAGATGATAAACATCCGGATGATTTGATTGTGGGGCATATCAATTTGCTTTGCGCTCGGGCTGTTGCTAAAGGTTTTGACTTGTTTAAAATATTGCAGATGGCGTGCATTAATCCAGTGAAACATTACAATATGAACGTTGGCTTATTGCAAAAAAATGATGCTGCCGATTTTATTGTCGTTGAAGATTTGACCAATTTCAAAGTTTTGAAAACGTACATTGACGGCGAACTCGTTGCCGAAAACGGACAATCATTTGTAAAACATGTCGCCTTTGAAAAACCTAACAATTTCAATACGTCCAAGAAAGAAATAAAGGATTTTGAAATCAGTAGTTCGGCTTCAAACTTGAGCGTAAGCGAACAGGCGAAGCAAATTAGGGTTATTGAGGCCTTGGAAGGACAATTAATTACCAATGAAATCCATCACGCACCCAAAATCGAAAACGGAAAAATAGTTTCTGACACAGAAAACGACATTCTGAAAATGGCCGTGGTTAATCGGTATCAAAATGTCGCGCCAGCCATAGCTTTTATAAAAAACTTTGGTTTGAAAAAAGGCGCCATTGCAAGTTCAGTAGCGCACGATTGCCATAATATTGTCGTCGTTGGAACTTCTGACGAAGAAATCTGCAAAGCAGTCAATATCCTGATTGAAAATAATGGTGGTGTTTGCGCTGTAAATGGTTCGGAAACTAAATCTTTAGCGCTTCCTGTTGCTGGAATCATGAGCGACAAAAATGGCTGGGAAACCGGAAAATTATATCAGGAAATTGATGCCATGTCGAAACAATTGGGAAGTAATCTGAAAGCTCCGTTTATGACACTTTCCTTTATGGCATTGTTGGTAATTCCGGATTTGAAACTTTCAGACAAAGGCTTGTTTAGTGGGAATAGTTTTTCTTTTGTGGATTTGGAAGTCTAAGAGAGAGCAAAGAGCATAGAATATAGAGAATAGACTTTGAATCGCTATTTTAAAGTTACAGTCTTTTTTCTTTATTCTATTTTCTATTTTCTTTCCCGCCAACCACAGCTACAATTTCACCTTTAGGAGGTTTTGCTTCGAAATGTTTCAACACTTCATCAGCCGTTCCACGTATCGTTTCTTCGTGTAGTTTAGATAATTCCCTTGAAATAGAAACTTGTCTGTCGGCACCAAAATACTGTACGAATTCGGCCAGCGTTTTTACCAGTTTATGTGGCGAAACATAAAAAATCATCGTTCTATTTTCTTCGGCTAAAGCCAAATACCGGGTTTGCCTTCCTTTCTTTTCGGGCAAAAATCCCTCGAAAACAAATCGGTCATTGGGCAAACCGCTGTTTACCAAAGCCGGAACAAAAGCCGTCGCGCCAGGCAAACAATCGACTTCAATATTATTTTCTACACAGGCACGAGTTAACAAAAAACCGGGATCAGAGATGGCCGGAGTTCCCGCATCAGAAATCAGCGCAATGTTTTCTCCGGCCTGCAAACGGGTAATCAAATTGCCAACGGTTTTGTGCTCGTTGTGCATATGATGGCTGTGCATGTGCGTGGAAATCTCAAAATGTTTGAGGAGTTTACCGCTGGTTCGCGTGTCTTCTGCCAAAATCAAATCTACTTCTTTCAAAATGCGAATTGCCCTGAAAGTCATATCTTCCAGATTGCCAATTGGCGTTGGAACTATGTAAAGTTTGGACATTTACTGGAATTTTTTCTCAACGATTTCCATGAATCGTTCGATATAATCTTCTTCGCCAACCCAATAATTATAATCAGGAATAACCATTTCGTTGATGAAATTCTTGGCTTCTTCAAAGGTATCAAAGGTGTTCAATTGAGAAATCACGCGGTTAAAATCTTCATTGCTGTCGTTAAAAAGATGCTGCACAAAACCGATTCGGTCATTCAATCCAATAGCAATTGATTTTGATATTCCATCATGTCCCGCTGAAGTTTTTTGAGTTTCTGCTAGAGGTTCCTTTGTTTGCTGCGCCTGTTCGCTTTCGCTCGAGTCTTCTTTAGATTGCTTCGCCTGTTCGCTGGCGCTCGAGTCCGAAGGAAACAACGACACTTCATTTGGTTTTACAAAAACAGGATCAGCATACATCCCAATATGATCTTCCAATTTCTCTTCCGGTTGTACTTCAAAAGAAATTTGCTTCGCCTGTTCGCTATCGCTCGAGTCAGCGGGAGTATCATCTTCCGTCTGTTCTTCCTCTTCCGCTTCTAATTCAAAAATAGGTTCAAAAGATGGTTTTACTTCGGCAATAATTTCTTCTTCAGGAGTTTCCTCTGCCTGTTCTTTATCGCTCGAGTCTTCTTCCAAAGGCTGCTCTTCTTCCAAATCTTCTTCAACAGTTTTTTCCGGTTCTTCGGAAACTTTCGATTCTTCTTCAACAGCAGCTTCAATTTCTTCTTCCGTTTCCGGTTGTGCTTCTTCTATTTGCTCTGCCTCTTCGCTATCGCTCGAATCTGGTTGTGTCTCTTCCGATTCAGTCTCAGCTACAACCTCAACAACATCGGCTTTCACTTCTGTCACTGGTTCTGATACTGATTCTACTTGATTAGATTGCTCCAGTTTTTCCTCTAAAACAGCCGTCGACACTTCTGATTTTACTGATTCAAAATTATCCTGATAGAACTTCAAAACAGCCAAAGTTTCGTATAATTTTTGAGTTTCCTTATACAATTGATCAACTTCCGACTTGTTTTTTAGCTTTAAAATTCGGTGCGCAATGCTGATTAATTCGGATTCTAATCTTTTTTTCATACCTTTTGAAATATTATGGAATACGGTCGTCTTTTTTAATAAATTTGTTTGCGTTACAAAGTAACAAAAGAATTCAATTTTTAAAGGTAGAAAAATACAAAATGTTTCTCGAAAATACAGTAAATCATAAAGAACAATTTGGTTGGATTGAAGTTATCTGCGGTTCGATGTTTTCGGGTAAAACGGAAGAACTCATCCGACGATTGAAAAGAGCGCAATTCGCCAAACAAAAAGTGGAAATTTTTAAACCATCTATCGATACACGATATGATGAGGAAATGGTCGTTTCCCACAACAAAAACGAAATCCGCTCATCGCCAGTTCCTGCTGCCGCTAATATTCGAATCTTAGCCCAAGGCTGCGATGTGGTCGGTATTGATGAGGCCCAATTTTTTGATGATGAAATTGTTGCTGTTTGTAATGACTTAGCCAACTCAGGCATTCGGGTGATTGTAGCTGGATTAGATATGGATTTTAAAGGAAATCCTTTTGGACCAATGCCGGCGCTGATGGCAACAGCAGAATATGTAACCAAAGTCCATGCGGTTTGCACCCGAACCGGAAATTTAGCTAATTACAGTTTTAGGAAAAATGACAACGACAAATTGGTTATGCTTGGCGAAACCGAGGAATATGAACCGTTGAGCCGGGCGGCATACTATAATGCAATGCGCCAAAACATAATTGTAAAAGATCCCGAACATTTATCAGAAGAAAAATAAATCCTACTCTTGATACTAACCATCCAAAATATTGTTCCAATCATCAAAGCCCAATGGGTTGGACAAAATGACACCGCCATTATTGATTATATTTCCATTGACAGCCGTTCGTTGCAAAACGATGAAAACACCTTGTTTTTTGCTATTGCCGGACCAAATCACGACGGGCATTCATATATAGAAGAACTTATTCAGAAAGGCGTACAACATTTTGTTGTAACTAAAATTCCGGGAAATGTTATTGGTAAAGCTGATTTTTTGGTTGTTGAAAATACACTGGATGCATTACAGAAATTTGCAGCCTTTTATCGCAGCCAATTTGACTTTCCTGTTATCGGAATAACGGGAAGTAATGGGAAAACCATTATAAAAGAATGGCTGAATTTTCTATTAAGCCCTGATTATAATATTATTCGAAGTCCAAAAAGCTACAATTCTCAGGTTGGTGTGCCGCTTTCTATTCTAGGCATCAACGAAAAACACAATTTGGGAATATTTGAAGCCGGAATTTCCATGATCCACGAAATGGAAAAATTGCAAAAAATTATCCAGCCAACGATTGGGATTTTATCCAACATTGGTTCGGCTCACGACGAAGGATTCATTAGTGTTGCTGAAAAAATTAAAGAAAAGCTAAAACTTTTTGTTTCGGTAAACGTGTTGATTCTGAATAAAAACAAAACCATCTGCGCTTTTGTTAATCCAAAAATAAAAATCTTTACCTGGTGCTCTGACGATAAAAGTGCTGATGTTTTTATTATCAAAAAAAATAGTGGTGAGCTAACTGAATTACAGGTTACGTACAGGGAAGATACATTCCCAATTACAATTCCGTTTCAGGACCAGGCTTCGGTAGAAAATGCAATTCATTGCATGATGGTGATGCTCTATTTTGGTTACAACCAGAAAGTCATTCAAACAAGAATGGCCCATTTGTATCCGGTGGAAATGCGCCTCAAAGTGAAAAACGGGATTTACAATTGCACCCTCATAGACGACAGTTACAGCTCTGATTTTCAATCGCTAAAAATCGCTTTGGACTTTTTAGAAAATCAAAAGCAACATAAAAAGAAAACCATTATTCTATCCGATATTTTTCAGAGTGGCTTAAGCAATGAAGCGTTATATTCTCAGGTTTCACAGTTAATTATTTCGAATAAAATAAGCCGTGTGATTGGTATTGGTGAAACTATTTCGCAATTCAAAAATAAATTTATCAACTGCGTTACATTTAAAAATGTAACCGAATTTACGAATGCTTTTGAAAACCTAATTTTTGAAAACGAAACCATCTTAATCAAAGGTGCCCGTGATTTTAATTTTGAGAAAATTGTTTCAATCCTGGAAGAGAAAACACATGAAACTGTTTTGGAAATCAACCTCAACGCCATTAGTCATAATCTGAATTTTTTCAAATCGAAATTAAACCCAAAGACCAAAATAATGGTGATGGTCAAAGCGTTTGGCTATGGTAATGGTGGTTTTGAAATTGCACAATTACTCGAACATCACAAAGCAGATTATCTTGGTGTGGCTTTCGCCGATGAAGGGATTTCGTTGAAAAATGCCGGAATTACAGCTCCCATTATGGTTTTAAATCCAGAGACAACAAGTTTTTCTGCCATTATTCAACATCATTTAGAGCCTGAAATTTATTCCGTAAAAGGTTTAAAGGCTTTTTTGAAAATTGCCGAACAAAACAAATTAAAACACTTTCCAATTCATATTAAAATCGATACCGGAATGCATCGTTTAGGGTTTGAGGAAGAAAATCTGTCCGATTTAATTCAAATTCTGAAAGGCAACGAAACGGTGCAGATTAAAAGTATTTTATCGCACATGGCGACAAGTGACGATTTGAAACAGGACGCGTTTTCGAAATCACAGATTTCGTTATTTGAAAAATTGTCATCACAGTTACAAACCGAATTAAATATAAAACC
>JAYURX010000272.1:0-1619 GCA_043755965.1 Flavobacterium sp.
GAAAGCAAACGCAAAGTACTGTTAGTGCACGGCTGGTCAGGAAGAGGTACGCAATTGTTCAAAATAGCTGATGACTTCGTTCAAAAAGGATTTTCAACCATCAGTTTCGATGCGCCTGCACGCGGAAAGTCGCCAAGTACAACAACGCTGATGCCCGAATTTATTGCTTCCATTCTCGAAATCGAGAAACAATTTGGCTCATTTGAATTTGCCATTGGTCATTCGCTAGGCGGCATGTCGATATTGAATGCCATAAAAGAAGGATTGCAAATTAAAAAAGCCGTGATTATCGGAAGTGGCGATATCATTCAGGACATTATGGATGATTTTATATTAAAATTGGAATTAAAACCGAAAATCACCTTGATGATGAAAGCCCATTTTGAGAAAAAATACGGTGTTGAGATGGAAAGCTATTCCGCAAGTTTCGCAGCAAAATCAGTAGAAATTCCTGTTCTGGTCATCCATGACGAACATGATGAGGAGATAGCGGTCAAAGCGGCTTATAATATTCATCGAAATTTGAAGAAAGGCGAAATACACATCACAACAAAGTTAGGGCACAGAAAAATTTTAGGAGATAAAAAAGTGATTGAAAGTATTCTTAACTTTATTTCAAATTAAAACACAACTGACATGGCAAACAAAACAACAGATTGGGCAGAAATCCTTAAACCGTTAATCGCAAAATATAAAGGCAAAAAGCATCCGTTAGATTATAAAAACACCTATCAGCTTTTGGTAATGGTTATCTTGTCTGCACAAGATTCGGATGCTAATATCAACAAAATTGCTCCAGCCCTTTTTGAAACCTATCCTAACATGGAAAGTTTGTCAGTTTCAAATGTTGATGCTCTAATACCACATATATCAAAGGTTAGAAACTTCGGAACGAAGGCCAATTGGCTCATCGAAATTGCGCAAATCATTAAGGAAGACAAAAAAATTCCGCTAACAATGGAAGGATTAACCGCCTTGAAAGGTGTTGGAAGAAAGTCCGCTAATGTCATTATGCGAGAAACTAAGCAACCCGCCGAAGGAATCATTGCCGACCTTCACGTGATAAGAGTGGCACCACGTATCGGAATTATTCCTGAAACCAAGGATGGAAACAAAGTCGAAAAATTATTAATGCAGGCTTTGCCAAAGGAAATCTGGGGTGAAGTCGGTATGGCGATCTCGTTTCTCGGAAGGGAAACTTGTCGCCCAACGAACCCGAAGCACGATGAATGTGTTGTAAGCAAGGATTGTGAATACTGCAGGTTGCACAATTAATTTTTGGGCGTGCCGGCGCAACATCACTTATAATTTTATAGAACTTTCAGGGCGCCGGCGGGCTATCCGCACTACACGCCTGCCTGCCGTCAGGCAGGGTAGTTTGCTCCTATCCCTCACGCTTAAAACAAAAAACCCTATCCAAATAAATGAATAGGGTTTTCTAAAAAAAGGCAGCGGATCGACCAAAGGGACACGCTGCTCCTATAAAAAAATGAGTCCTGACTAGATAGTCAGGACTCACTAAAAAAAAGGCAGCGACATACTCTCCCACATAACTGCAGTACCATCTGCGCAGTCGGGCTTAACTTCTCTGTTCGGAATGGGAAGAGGTGAGCCCCGAC
>JAYURX010000273.1:0-3775 GCA_043755965.1 Flavobacterium sp.
ATGACAAACCATAAAATATATCTTTGAGAATTGGGGACCACAATTAAAGCAACTAATAATGGTCCAAGAGCGGTTCCTAAATTACCTCCAACTTGAAAAATAGATTGTGCTAAACCACGTTTTCCACCTGATGCTAAATTAGATATTCGAGCAGACTCAGGATGAAATATTGCAGAACCCGTTCCAATAAGCATAACCGAAATTAAAATCCAATTAAAACTATCAGCAAAAGATAAGCAAACTATTCCCAATAACGAAAATAACATGCCATAAACTTGAGAAAAAGGCTTGGGATGTTTATCGGTATAGTAACCTACAAAAGGTTGAAGTATGGACGCTGAAAATTGAAACGCGAAAGTAATTAATCCAATTTGAGTGAAAGTCAGTCCATAATTTTGCTTGAGAATTGGATAAACAGAAGGAATTATGGCTTGAATTAAATCGTTAAGCAAATGTGCAAAACTGATAGCAAATAAGATTGAAAAAACAGTTTTTTGAACTAGTTCATTATTTTGTAAAGGCTTATTATCAGTAATCTCCATTTAAAATGTTTTTAAAATATAATACCAAATTGTTAAAGTTAAAAAAGATAATGGAATTCCAAATCCAACCATCATGCTACTTAGTTTGGGTTTCAATCCATAATTTGAAGCTAATATAACACCTGTTATCATTGGTGCCATTGCCGATTCCATGATGGAAACATCCACATCTATACCTTTCCCTTTCAATATCAATTTATAAAAAATAAAGAAAAATAAAGGCGTTAACATCAATTTGAAAAACAAGCCAAGACGAAGAAATTTCCAATGTTGACTTTGTCTGTCTATTTTCATTTGTAATCCTACTGAAACCAAAGCTACAGGAGTTACCGTTGCGCCAAGTTTTTGAAAAACAGTTTGTAAATGATTGTTAAAATCAAATTTTAAAAGGTTCATCATACATGCCATCACAAAAGCAATAAAGGGAGGAAACAATATGATTTTAAAAAGTATTTCTCTGGAATTGGGTTTCCCTTTTGCAAAAATGGCAGCAGTTATAATTCCTAAGGTTGCCATGACTACAAAAGAACCAGGTTGATCAACAATAATGGCCGATTTTAATCCTTCATCACCATAAAGTGCTTGTATAATTGGAAAACCCACAAATGATGTATTACCCAATCCAGCTGTTATTATCAAGCAACCTATTAATCGTCTGGACCAACCCATTTTTTTTCCAATGAAATAGAAAAAAAGAAACGATAGTGCAAAACCAATCCATGCAATTCCTAGCGGATATAACAAATTAGATGAAATTGAAATTTTAGGAATATAATACAATGCCAATGCAGGCAAAGCAACGTAAATAACAAATTGGTTAAGTGCTAAATGTCCGTTTTTTGGAAAAGCTGCCACTCGTTGCATTCCCAAACCCATTATCAGACAAAGAAAAACTAATAGAATGTTATCCATTCGAGGTAAAAAATTAGTTATGCAAAGGAACGTCAAAAAAATGGAAAAGAATTCTTGGCAAACAATATTTTACTAAATTTACCCAAACGATTTTTCCTTGAACGAAAAGCACAACAAAAAATCAGCACTACACGAAAAGGAAGGTATTCCGCAACCGGAAAGTTTCAGCGCTTCTTCATTGGCGAAAATTTCCGAAAGCAGAAAACTACAACCCTCGTCAACGGAGTTAATTACCGGTATTTTGGCGCAGGATAAAGTAGCATTAAGTAGAGGAATTACTTTGGTAGAAAGTACGAGTGTTACTCATTTGGCGAAAGCCAATGAAATAATTAAGGGCTGTCTGCCTTATGCCAATAAATCAGTGCGAATAGGAATTACAGGTGTTCCCGGTGTTGGAAAATCTACTTTTATTGAAGCTTTTGGAAAATACCTGACTTCATTGGGCAAAAAAGTGGCAGTCTTAGCCATTGATCCAAGCAGTACAATTTCGCATGGCAGTATTTTGGGGGACAAAACCCGGATGGAAGAATTGGTAAAAGACGAAAACGCTTATATCAGGCCATCAGCTTCAGGAGAAACCTTAGGCGGTGTGGCCCGAAAAACCCGCGAAACCATTATCCTTTGCGAAGCAGCCGGATTTGATACTATCATTATTGAAACCGTTGGCGTGGGGCAAAGCGAAACCGCCGTTCACTCGATGGTTGATTTCTTTTTATTGCTGAAAATCTCAGGAGCCGGCGATGAATTGCAGGGCATTAAACGTGGGATTATGGAAATGGCTGACGCGGTCGTCATCAACAAAGCCGATGGCGATAATGTAAATAAGGCTAAATTAGCCAAAACCGAATTCAACCGTGCGCTGCATTTATTTCCGGCTAAAAAATCAGGTTGGATTCCAACTGCAGCTACCTGCAGTGCTATTACTAAAGAAGGAATAGACAGTGTTTGGGAAACGATTTCCAATTATTTTGAATTGGTCAAAGCCAACAATTATTTTCAGGAGAAACGTAAGGAACAAAATCAGTATTGGATGATGGAAACCATTAATGAGCAATTGAAATCAAACTTCTACAATCATCCGGAAATTGCCTTATTCTTAGAGGAAAACAAAAAAGCCGTGCAAAATGATGAAATATCACCATTTGCAGCGGCTCAGTTATTGTTGAAAAAGTATTTTAAATAATCCTAAAACATTCGAATTGCCCTTACTGACGGAGCATAAGAACTATTGTCATCCTTTAGTGTATTGCCAATATATCCCGTGTAGGATGGGTAATTATTAAAAGTAATATGTGCATTATTGGCATCCGCCTGATTGGATGTCCAGTAGGCATGTGCATTTGCGATACCATTTACTAAGATTAGATTCAGGTCAGCAGCAACCCAGTCAGCATCTGAAGGCAAAGACCAATCACTATAGCTATTGAGTGTTAAGTTATAACACAATTCGGCGGCAATACCTAAAGTGGTGCAACCTGTTATAATGTCAACAGTATTTTGAGCACCATCACCAATCAATGGTCCATTGGCTCCGCTAACTAAGGTTCCTATACAACCCCACATAACGCCACTTCCAATGTCATTTTGAGAGAAGATGATTCCGTGCTGCACTGATGAACTATAACCTGGATCTCCCGATTGCAGAAAATACCCAATAATACCACCTTGGTAATAACTTCCGATAGAAAGCGTTGCCGTAGTAGTAAAGCTAACCTGATTTCCATAAGCAGTTCCGGCTACGTTTGTAGCATATGCCCTCAAAAAATACGTTGTGCTTGGAACCAATCCATTAGCAATGTTTGTGTATATACCTGTATTAGCGCCTCCGACAGATTTGCTGTCAGCTATTGTTGGTGATGGTGATGTGCTCCAGCAGACTCCTTTTTCATTAACAAAAGCACCTCCATCGTTGGTTACATTTCCACCTGAATTTGCTACACCTCCGGTTACACCAGTAACTGCTGTAGTCGTTACAGTTGGCAACGCCGGGCTAAATGTACTAAAAGTGATTTGGTTTCCATAAGCAGTTCCAGCACTGTTAATAGCAAAAGCCCTGACATAATACAATGTATTTGGTAGTAAACCATTCAGATAAGATGAAACGATTCCTGTTGAAAAGGCCCCCGAAGTTAATGAATTTGGACCCCCAATAGTGGGATTAGGGGTAGTGCTCCAACACAATCCAAGTGCGGTTACAGGTGAGCCTCCAGAACTGGTAATCCCAACGTTCGTAATATTTAAACTACCTCCCTGATAGGAACTAAAATAAGTTTGATTAGCAATTGGTGCTGTAGTTACTGTAGCAAAAGTACCACCATTCC
>JAYURX010000274.1:0-9011 GCA_043755965.1 Flavobacterium sp.
TTGTCCACGCATTTTGAAAATTAAACCCGCCGGTAACACCATCCACATTTATTACTTCGCCTGCAAAAAATAATCCAGGAATAATTTTGCTTTGCATAGTATTCACTTCTATTTCATTTAAATGAATACCACCACCCGTTACAAATTCTTCTTTAAAAGTTGTTTTACCTTTTACATCAAATTCCTGCATGCATAAATTTTTAATTAATTTATTTTGATCTTTTGCTGGAAGATCGGCCCAGCGTAAAACTTCATTTACACCTGATTGCTGTAATAAGTATTCCCATAAACGGGCGGGCAAACTAAAAGGGTTACGATTTATAATTTTTTGTGCTGCAATATCAAAACGGAGTTGTTGCATTTTTTTCCTGAGCGTTTCTTTTTTCTCCTCATTACTTAAAAACTTTTCTGCTAACGGAGTATTAGTTAATTATGGCGCAATTACATTAACCCTTATTTTTGGGGCATATTCTGAGGCTAATGCTTTAGCAAAGCCCTCAATGGCACCTTTGGCTGCGGCAACACTAGTATGAAAAGGCATTCCCATTTTAACAGCAACAGAGCTAAATAAAACAATGCTTGACTGTTCCGAAGCAGTAAGCTGAGGTAAAACACCTTGAATAACTTTTACCATTGAAAAGAAGTTAAGATGCATATCACTTTCAAATGTTTCTAATTTTAATCCACGAAACGGACGCAGGTTAATACTTCCTGGGCAATATACTAAACCATCAAGAGTATCTGGTAAATTCGAAGTATCTAAATTATCCGTAGTGGCATCAAAAGGAATATGTGTTACCTTTAAACCCTTTAGATTTTCGTTGGTTCTGGATGCTACAAAAACGGTATGTTCGTGTTGTAACTCTTTTGCCAATTGATAGCCAATGCCATAAGAACCGCCTATTAATAGAATGTTTTTCATATTACACTTCTTTAAATTCGCCAAAAAGTTCAATTAGTTTATTTTTACGATAATCAAAAATTTCAGTAAGCTTTGGTTTAACTAAAAACGGATGTATCAATTCACCCAAAATACCCATCGGAACTTTATAATCAACAATATCTTCCATCTCAATACCACCCGGAATTTCTTTTAGAAAATGTTTGTGATGCCACAAAGCATAAGGTCCAAAACGTTGTTCATCAACAAAGTATTTTTTATCAACTAGATGCGTAATTTCAGTAACCCATTTCATAGGTATACCTAATATTGGAGTCACAATGTATTGAATAATTTGTCCGGCAAACATATCTTTATCATCGCCCGAAAGAGTTTTAAATGCCATGCTATCAGGTGTAATGGTTTCCAGGTTTTTTGGATTTGATATAAATTGCCAGGCTTCCTCTAGACTAATAGGGAGTTTTTGTTTGGTATGTAAAGTGTAAATCTTCATTACGGTATTTTTATACAAAAGTAATAATATTTGTTTAATAATATTCAGTAAACATTAAACAAAATTATTTAAGTTATTCTTAACATACATCAATTCATAGTATTTATAAATTTGAGAAACTTTCTAAACAATCACTCATGAAAAGAATTATTTTTGTTTTAGCAACTATCATTGCTAGTTATGTGCTTAACGCTCAGGTAAAAACTCCCCAATCAAGTCCGCGTTCTACACTAACACAAGTTGTTGGTCTGACTGATGTCACAGTAGATTATTCCCGTCCAAGTGCCAAAGGAAGGGTTATTTTTGGAGATTTAGTTCCTTTTGGTAAGCTTTGGAGAACAGGAGCCAATGCAAATACTACGGTTTCTTTTAGCGATGACGTCGTAATTAATGGTACAACTCTTAAAAAAGGAAAATATGCTTTATTCGCGACGCCAAAAGCGGATATGTGGGAAGTTGTTTTCTATACAGATACAGATAATTGGGGAACACCAGACAATTGGGACGCCAATAAAGTGGCCGTTTTAGTCAATGTTGATCCTGTTGTCCTTAATAACTCTGTCGAATCATTAACTATTTCGGTTGGTAATCTAACGAATGATAGTGCGACACTGGATATTGCATGGGAAAAAACGATGGCTTCTGTAAAGTTTGATGTTCCAACGCAAAAAACTGCATTGGCTAACATTGAAAAAGCGTTAGCCGGACCAACAGCCGGTGATTATTTTTCTGCAGCTCAATATTATTTTCAATCGAATGGTGATTTGAATAAAGCATTGGATTATATGAACAAAGCCACTTCAATGACTAAAGCCGGAGCAGATACTCCGTTTTGGTACTTGCGTCAAAAATCGCTAATCCAGGCTAAATTAGGTGACAAAACCGGAGCTATTGCTACAGCCAGATTGTCCTTGTCCGGTGCTGAAAAAGCAAAGAACGATGATTATACTAAGATGAATAACGACAGCATAAAAGAATGGAGTAAAAAATAGTTTATCCCTTTCCAATAAAATTAGCCACGATTTCTTTTTAGGATTTCGTGGTTTTTTATGCGATAACTTTTTGTTTGTCTTTTAAAACGAATTGGGTAAGCATCGATAAAATTACGGTAAGCGAAGCTCCGATAAAATTCAGCCATAGATAACCCAGTTTTTCCTGTCCCGTTGGGTAGATATGAATAGTATAATAGTATATAAAAAATATGGTAATTTGACTCACAACAGCGCTATAGAAAATAGCATTGGCTTTTACAAATTTTATATAAAAGCCGACTAAGAAAACACCTAAGACGGTTCCGTAGAAAATGGAGCCTACAATATTAACCAATTGAATCAGGTTTTCAAACAGAGTTCCCACGCAGGCAAAACCAATTGCTATTATTCCCCAAAGCACAGTAAAAGCCTTTGTAGCATTCACAAAATGTTTTTCTGATTTTTCTTCAGTAATATTTCGTTTATAAATATCAATGGCAGTGGTTGAAGCCAAAGCAGTTAATCCGGAAGCGGAAGAAGACATCGCGGCAGAAAGTATTACCGCCAACAAAAGTCCGATTAAGCCAGAAGGTAAATAATGTAAAATGAAATAGATAAAAACATAATCCTTATCATTGGTTTCTGCTTTTTCATCTACTTTGCTGATAATTAGTTTGGCTTCGTCATGTAAATCTTTTTCCTTTCCGGAAAGGGATATGAGTTTATGTCTAAGGATTTTATTATCATAACCCTGATTTAAGTGATCAATGTAAATCAGGTTGAATTCTTTCTTTTCTTCAGATAATTGTGCTAATTGTTTTTCAAGCGAATGATAATCGGCGGCATATTTAGATTTTTCAATAGCTACCTTATTTACAGGATTGAAATGGAGTGGCACAGGATTGAATTGGAAAAACACAAACACCATAACTCCGGTAAGCAGAATAAAGAACTGCATCGGCACTTTTAGGAAACCATTCATGATTAAACCCATTTGACTTTCCCGATCTGATTTTCCTGATAAATAGCGTCCCACTTGGGACTGATCCGTTCCAAAATAGGAGAGCATCAGGAAAAATCCGCCGGTGATTCCACTCCAAACCGTATATCTGTTTTCAGGGTCGAATGAGAAATCTAAAATGTTCATTTTGTCATTGGCACCCGCAATATGCATGGCATTGGAAAAAGTCATATCGTTTGGCAACAAATGCAATATCAAAAAGAAAGTGATAAACATGCCTAACATGATGACGAACATCTGTTGTTTTTGGGTAACATTTACGGCTTTAGTTCCGCCTGCAAAAGTGTAAATCATAACCAAAATTCCGATGATAATGTTGAGCATGGTTAAATTCCAACCCAAAATAGAAGAGAGGATAATTGACGGCGCATAGATGGTCAAACCTGTACCTAAACCTCTTTGAATAAGAAATAAAATGGCAGTAAACGATCGCGTTTTTAAATCAAATCGCTGTTCGAGATATTCATAGGCAGTGAATACTTTTAGCTTGTGATAAATAGGAATAAAAGTCATTGAGATAACTACCATTGCAATCGGCAATCCAAAATAGAATTGTACAAATCCCATTCCGTCATGATAAGCTTGTCCCGGTGTTGAAAGGAATGTAATGGCACTGGCTTGTGTAGCCATTACGGAAAGACCGACCGTCCACCATGGCGTTTCCTTGTTGCCCAGAATATAATCCTCAACATTTTTGCTTCCTTTGGTTTTATACACACCATAGAAGACAATAAATAAAAGCGTTACCGATAAAACAATCCAGTCGAGCTGTTGCATGGCTTAAAAGAATAATTGCATTAGAACGAAAAATATGATGATATAAATGGCATTGATGATCAAAACCAAAGTATAACTATTCTTCCAGGCCGTTGTTTTTTTATTTTCCATAATTATTTCCCTATTGCTATGATATTGGCCAATAATCTAAAAGCGCCTGAAACACCTTCTGGTAATTCCCTAAAGAAACTTAAGCCTGTATATACATAATTTCCTTTGCCGTATTTAGCAATTAATAGCGCGCCGTTCTTTGGCTTTTCTCCTTTGTCATTGGAGGAAAGAATAGGAGTAAATGCAGCGTCCCATTGACTTGGGTAATATAATCCCTGTTCCTGTTTCCAATCTTTGAAATCGTCAACAGTGATTTTATTTGGATAATTTAATACCGGATGTTTTGGATTCAGGAATCGGACTTCAGCATTTTCTTCGGTAACACGGTCACGGGAAATCTTTAACGGAAACGGAGACATATCTTTAGTCACCAAATCGTCGGTAGTGTTGTATTGCACAATCATGGTTTTCCCGTTTTTGACAAAGTCCAATAATATTTGCTGCTTGAATGCCAATGCGTTTACAGTATTGTAAGCACGGATTCCTGTCATTACCACATCAAAATTCTGCAATCTTTCTGTAGAGATCTCTTCAGGTTTGATGATGTCAACTTTATAACCCATTTGCGTTAAGCTTTTTGGCACTTCATCGCCAGCGCCCATTATATAAGCAATCTTTTCGTCTTTGGTCTTAATTTTTAATCGAATTGCTTTGGCTTCCGCAGGTTTCAGTACCATTTGTTTGTAAATGTGCGGATAGTTGATATCGATTTTGTTTAAATTGAGAGTCTGTCCGTCAACAGTTACGATGCTTTTCATATCTATTTCACTAACTTCCTTGGATGGTGAAACGCTGAAAACTGCAGCTGCTTCCTGTCCTTTTTTATCAATGGTAAAAGGAATTTCTGCTGGAGATACTTCCCAACCTTCCGGCACTTCCAGTTTTATATTACCGTTAATGGCATCTTTCCCCGCTTTTACTTTTACGGTGATGGTTTTGTCTTTGTCGCTGTTAAAAATATACACCTTTTCGGCGAAAGCTGAAGTTACAGCAGGAACAATATCCAATGGTTGATAGACTTCGCCTTTTACATCGTCGTTGTATTTGTAAACTACGTTCTTTACAAAAGGAATAGTCACGCCATTGATATCTAACAAAAAGGTAACACTAACTTGACGTAACACATCTGGCTTACCAATGTTTTGCTGGTTGTTAACGGAGTACATACCATCAGTTCCTTTTTCGTTTAACCAATAGGCATTTGTGTATTCCTGGTCATTTGGCAATTGCAACTCAATATTTTTTGTAACTGATTTGTTGTTATCTAATGGAGTAATTGCCCGTGTGTTCATGGAATTTGGAACGGTAACAATTGTATTCCAGTTTATTTTGGCAGAGCTTCTGTTTATGGCTTCCAGTTTTAATTTTATGGTGCTTCCGGGTGTTGCTTCCTGATTTTCAGTAACCGCTTCAAGATATAAACCGGTACAACCCGCAATAATCTTTTTAATTTCTTCTGATTTGATGAGTTTCCAATGTTCATCTTCCAGCTTTTGAATCAAGTCATAGGCTTTAACTAACTCAGGAATGGAAGCCGAAGGATTTTTAAAATCAAAGTTTTTTTCAACATTAAAAAGAATATCTCCTATTGGTTTTCCGCCTTTTACACGGTTCCAGGTTGTATCAATGCCATCAAAAATGTTGGTTTTATTCTTTAGAGCAACGCCTTTCAGGAATTCTAAATATTCGTCTTCTTCGCCACGAGATCCTGTAGAGCCAAAGCCCTGAGACTGATGACGACTGCGACTAAGTGCCGCAATTTCCTGATTGGACTTGCCCGACGATTGATAATAGGTGCCTATTTGCAGCTTACTCAAATTGCTTTTGTCTGCGGCATCAAACTTTTCTTTGCCTCCATAAAACCACCAGGAAGTGTTAAAAAATAAACGTTTGGGTTGCCAAGTGGTTGTGTATTGCAACTGATTTGGAAAAATGCTTGCATCGTTTACTTTGTCAAAAGCTTCATAGCTCAACATAGCTGATGAGGTGTGATGACCATGAGTTGTTCCTGGTGACCGGTGGTCAAAACGGTTAATAATTACATCGGGTTGGAATTTTCGAATAACCCAAATGATGTCACCCAGCACTTGATCTTTATCCCAAATTTGCAATGTTTCATCTGGGTTTTTGGAGAAACCAAAGTCATTGGCACGGGAAAAAAATTGTACGCCGCCATCAATTTTACGGGCTTCTATCAGTTCCTGTGTTCGGATAACGCCAAGCTGTTCACGTAGTTCGGGACCGATTAGATTTTGTCCACCATCGCCTCGAGTCACTGATAAATATCCGGTTTGGGCTTTGACATCCTTAGACAAATAGGCAATTAGGCGAGTGTTTTCATCATCAGGGTGCGCAGCAATATATAAGACTGAACCGAGGAAGTTTAATTTTTGGATTTGATTGTACAGTTCTACTGCGTTGGATTTTACGGGTTGTTGAGCCAATCCTTTTGCGCTTAATAGCAGTAATGTGAGAAGTATAAAGTATTTCATGTAAAATATTTGCTATTGCTCAAATATAGTAAATCTTGTTTATAATTTGCTGTTAGCAATTTGCGGTTTATAGTTTATTTAACAAATTTTTAATTTCATTTTATGGGAAAAATATAACATATTTTCAAAATCGTGTAATGATTTTTGGGTGTGCATTAGCCAACTTTGTAAATGATTTAAAACCACATCAAACTATGGATGACAAAACAGAATCTTTTAGAATTTCTGGAGATTGGGATTTAAAAGCTAAACTCCTGAGGCGGAGGTTTCCGCAGCTGACGCTTTCTGATTTACATTTTGAAATAAATCGGGAAAGCGATTTGCTGACACGAATTGAAAAACGGCTCAATAAAAAACGAACCGAAGTAATTGAAATTATCAAGAAAACAATACCTAACAAATTTATTAACAACTTAAAAATTAAATATCATGAGTAATCTTCTTTACACAGTCGCAGTAATATTATTAATACTTTGGGCACTAGGATATTTTGCCTACGGAATGGGCAATATAATCCACATTCTTTTAGTCATAGCAATCATAGCTATATTATTTAGAGTTATAAAAGGAAATGATCCGATTTAAACAATATTCTATCTTAATAAATTAAATAATTTAAAAATCAATAAAATGAAAAATTCAAGTAGTACAAAAAAAGTAGTAGGTGCCCTAGTTTTAGGAGCAGCTGCCGGAGCAGCATTAGGAGTGTTATTTGCACCTAAAAAAGGTTCAGAGACAAGACAAGACATTGCAGATAATGCAAAAAAAATGTCCAAAGACCTTAAAAATAAAGTCCAGGACAAGGTAGATAATTTGAAAAATCAAGTTGCTAAAGCAGAAAAATTTATTGAAGATAACGTATCAGGAGCAAAAAGCAGTGTAGAAGATAGATTTGCTAATGCAAAAAGCAACCTAGAACATAAAATCAGCAACACTGTTGATTCAGCAAAAGCTTAACTTATATTAAACCCTTATTGTCCTCAATATGCAACTAAATGAAAAATTAGAAGCGCTGACTGACAGCTTGAAAGAGTATGTTGACACTAACTATGAGCTCATTAAATTGGAAGTCATTGATCACTCTTCGGATTTAATTTCCGGAATTATCAGTGCGCTCTTAGTTGGACTCATGTTGGTTTTATTTCTCCTTTTTGGAAGTTTTTATGCCGCTTATTATTTATCTGATTTACTTCAAATCGATTACATTGGTTTTGCTATTGTTGGTGGGTTTTACCTTCTAGTTGCACTCATTTTTCATTTCAATAAAAAGAATTTAATTGAAAGCCCTGTTTGCAACAGCTTTATTAAAAGAAAAATGGCTAAAAAATCATCCTAATTTATGGAAACTACAGCTATATCATGTGAAAGGGATTTGATGAACAGAATCGCTGAATTGAAACTTCTTAAAGCACAACAAAAAGAAATCATCAGTGAACAGTTTAAAGATTTAAAAAATTCCTTAAACATAGGAACTGTTCTAAAGGAATCTGTTGCGCACATCGCTGCAGACAAGGAAACCCGGAAAAATCTTGTCACAATAGCAGCTACTACTGGTACCAGCTTTCTTATAGAGAAGGTTATAGGAAGTAATAGTAGCATAAAAAGATTTCTAGGTTCAATGCTAGCTGAAAAGGTTTCAAATACATTCATCGGTAAACTGATTTCAAAGTTTTAGAATAGACAGTAAAAGACTTCAGTCGACTTGTCTTTTTTAAATCAACAAAATTAATTCTCAAAAAAAGCCTCTTACATTTAGTAAGAGGCTTTTTAATTATTTAGACACTACAAAATTATTCGGAGGAAGAAGCAGTTGGATTTGTAAATCTGCCTTTTGAATTGTAAGGATACATTTTTTTGTGTGTTTTCAGAAGTTGATATGGTTCGTTTCCGTCAAAATCCGTGATTGCTACTCTTACTTTGTTGTATAATGAATAGCCGCCATAATTTGTTGGCAAGTTTTCTGCTTGTTGCCATTGATCATTTACTTTATAATGATATACCAATTCAAGATTGTCAAAATAAGCCTCAAGATTTGGGAAATAATAATATCGAATGTAACAATTCGTTTTATCATCAATTGGTAGTGAAGATATTTCGTCTTTAGATGTTTGGGCACTTGACAGGTAACAAGTAAAGAAAAACAACATCAGGAATAGTTTATTTGATTTCATGATTTTGACTTTTTGTTTTTAAGTTTTGGGGCACAAAACGATATAATCATTTTACAAAACATAAAAAATTATTA
>JAYURX010000275.1:0-1610 GCA_043755965.1 Flavobacterium sp.
GGAAAACTTCAAAGGATTAAAGGATAATGACCTCGTTACGGTCGTTTACAACTTTGTAGATATGCTGTCGCATGCCAAAACCGAAATGGATGTTGTAAAAGAATTAGCTTCCGATGATAAAGCGTACCGCTCATTAACATTGAGCTGGTTTAAAAATTCACCGCTGCTGGAAATCATTCAGCAAGCTCAGAAATTAGGATTCAAATTGATAATCACAACTGACCACGGAACGATTAACGTAAAAAATCCTTCCAAAGTTATTGGTGATAAAAACACAAGTTTGAATTTACGATACAAAACCGGAAGAAGCCTCACCTATGAAGACAAAGATGTTTATGCCGTTAAAGATCCAAAGCGAATTGGTTTGCCAACCATTAATATGAGCAGTTCCTACATTTTTGCGAAGAACGATTTGTTTTTGGCTTATGTAAACAACTACAATCACTATGTGAGTTATTATCGAAATTCTTATCAGCACGGAGGAATTTCGCTGGAAGAAATGATTGTTCCGTTTTTAGTTTTTAATCCGAAATAGTTCTTAGTACTTAGTCCTTAGTTCCATACTTATTATAGACTTAGGACTTAGGACTCACCACTAATCACTAAACTTATGGAAATCATATTTTCACTTGACGAACTAAGACAAGTAGCTAAAAAAATTATTCTGGAAAAACCAGACAAGGTAATTCTTTTTCATGGTGCAATGGGCGTTGGGAAAACGACTTTAATCAAGGCTTTGGCTAAAGAATTGGGAGTCAATGACGCCACCAGCAGCCCGACATTTTCTATTGTCAATGAGTATAAAGCCGAGGATAATCAAAAGGTATATCACTTTGATATGTATCGGTTGAAATCGGAAATCGAAGCCTTGGATATGGGAATTGACGACTATTTATATTCCGGAAATTGGTGCTTTATTGAATGGGCGGAAAAAATTCCTAATTTACTTCCCGATGCGTATTCGACTATTCATCTGACAGAAACTGTTGATGGTAAAAGAAATTTAAGATTGACTTAATTGAATAAATTTTTGTAATTTGGAGCAAAATTACAATTGTGCAGTATGTCTATTACACCTTTCACTAAGCAGCAGCTTTTACCTCAAGAGGAAAAATTAGAAGTATATCGCCATAAAAGCGAACTCTTTATCGGAATTCCAAAAGAAACTTCTTATCAGGAAAGACGCATTTGTTTAACGCCTGATGCAGTTAACTCACTTACGTCACACGGACATAAAGTAATGATTGAATCGGGTGCCGGATTGAGTGCCAGTTATACCGATAAGGAATTTAGCGATGCCGGTGCAACAATTTCCAATGACAACAAAAAAGTGTTGAGCTGCCCGATGATTTTAAAGGTTGAGCCTCTCACCATGGCAGAAATTGGATTGGTAAACATGAGCGCGATTGTGATTTCCGCCATTCAGTTGAAAACCAGAAAAAAGGAATACTTCGAAGCCTTATCCAAGAAAAAAATTACCGCACTTGCTTTTGAATACATCAAAGACGAAGATGGTTCGTATCCGGCCGTGAAATCACTGAGCGAAATTGCAGGAACTGCTTCGGTTCTGATTGCGGCAGAACTGATGATTAACAACGAATTCGGAAAAG
>JAYURX010000276.1:0-8974 GCA_043755965.1 Flavobacterium sp.
GATAAGGTGGCGTTGGTTACATAACCTAATAAGGTTTGAGTGGTTAATCCCGCAGAATTAAATGCTTTTAACCAAATTCGATTTCTTTCGACAGAAGTAATTGTCGCTTGTGATGATTTGAAAAATTGATTACCATGATTGTCGATTCGCATAGAATTATCAAAAACTAATGAGGTTCCAGAACCAGAAGCTTCAACAAAAAATCCTTGCCCTATATTAATTACCTTATTCAAAAAGAAATTAGCTTCTGAAGCTTCTCCATTTGGATTAAGATATCCAACACCTTCGTTCCAACTACTATAACTTGGGTTGGCCGAATTATTCGTTTTCCTCCAGAAATAAAGTGTTGCTGTTGTATTTGCAAAATTAGTAGAATTATTAACAAAAGCAACCGCATCTATAGGAGATGGATATGGATTACCCACTAAATTGAATCGCTCTCCGGCACCTCCATCCACTAATGTATAGCTATAATTACCGTTATTAGGAACTCCAGTAAAAGAACCTGCCCATATAGCACCTGTTGTAGAATGATTGTTAGGCACACGTATTAAATATCCTTTCGCTGTTTCAAAGTTAGTCGTTGATGGACTAGGGACTGTTACATAAATATTAGCAGCCGTTGCAGGTGATACAATAGTTTGTGTATTGTATGTATAAAAACGGTTATCCAATGTCAGCGGAGAAAATGCTTTTAATTGCTGATTGGCAACAGGAGATGACCATAAAGTATAATCTAGTCTCTTCAAGAAGGAACTATTTCTTTTAATAATGATTGCACCCGAGTTCGAATTTGTTGAACCGCTTTGTATCAAATTGGCATTATTATTAAAGGTCACAAAACTTCCTACATTCGCTGTTAATGAACCGCTTAAAGTAACTGTGTCTCCAGAGGAAATCACAACTGTTGCTCCGTTATTAACTGTTAGGGAACAAGCATCGATATTTCCTGCTGAAGTATAAGAACTTGCAATTACGGCTGCCGTAGTAGCATCAGGAGCTCCATTGTCCCAAGCTCCACTACTCCATGTCGTTGTATTAATATCAACACTAGTAGCGACTGAAAAAGCCTCAGGACAAACACCATTTTGAATAACGGCTCTAAATTGAGTTGTCTGTGTTAATGCACCTGACGTATATGTAGTGGCAGTATTCGCTATAGTTGTCCAAGAAGTAAATGGACTAACGGAATATTCCCAACGATTGATAGTGCCTGTGTGACCCGACAACGTCAAAACTCCACCTGTAGAACCTGCACAAATTGCAGTTCCTCCCGAAACAGTTCCACCAACGGAAGCATCGTTTACTGTTAAAACCGCGCTTCCTGTTCGGTCTCCCGCTTGTGAGGTACAATTGGCATCACTCAATGCCGATACTGTATAGGTTTTTGTTGAGCTTGGACTGACCGTAAAGGTATAAGGGCTTGATACAATTCCTACTACACTAAAAGGGGTTGTCCCATCGGTATAGGTCAAATCCCAAGGCTGTGCTCCCGTAAGTGCAATACTGATATTACTTGATGTTGAACCGTTACATATAGTTTGTGATCCTGATATTACTGAAGTTGGTCTTGCATTTACTGTTACAACAGCACTTCCTGTATTGTCGCCTGATTGTGAGGTACAAATAGCATCACTCAAAGCTGTTACGGTATAGGTTTTTGTGGAAGATGGGCTAACGGTAAAGGTATACGGGCTTGATGTAATTCCAGTTACGGTAACCGGAGTTGTTCCATCGGTATAGGTCAAATCCCAAGGCTGTGCCCCTGTCAATGAAATACTGATATTACTTGATGTTGAACCGTTACATATAGTTTGTGTTCCTGAAATCACTGAGGTTGGTCTCGCATTTACCGTTTGGGTGATACTATTTGAGGTAGCCGGTGAACCTGTAACACAGCTTGCATTAGAAGTCATCACCACGGTTACTGCATCATTATTAGATAAAGTGGTGGTAGTAAAAGTAGCAGCCGTTTGCCCGGATACATTTGTGCCGTTTACTTTCCACTGATAGGTTGGTGTTGTCCCTCCATTAGTTGGTGTAGCAGTAAAGGTAACACTACTTCCAGCACAAATGGTCGCAGCAGATGTTGCAATACTGACACTCGCCGGCAGATAGGAATTAACAGTTTCCGTAACATTATTTGAGGTAGCCGGTGAGCCTGTCACACAACTTGCATTAGAAGTCATTACAACGGTTACTACATCATTATTAGATAAGGTGTTGGTGGTAAAAGTAGCAGCCGTTTGTCCGGATACATTCGTGCCGTTTACTTTCCACTGATAAGTTGGTGTTGTCCCTCCATTAGTTGGCGTAGCGGTAAACGTAACACTACTTCCGACACAAATTGTAGTAGCAGATGCTGCAATACTGACACTCGCCGCCAAGATTGGATTAACCGTTATGGTTACATAAGCAGAATTGGCCGTTGAACAAGAACCACTCCGGACCACAGCTCTGAAATAGGTTGTTGCGGTAAGCACTCCCATCAAAGCACTTGTTAAACTTGTTGCGGTCGAAGCAATAGTTGTTGGAGAGGTAAAAGCAGCATCTGATGAACTTTCCCAGTTGATTACATTTCCCGTATTGCCCGATAAGGTAACATCGGCCGGTGAACTTCCACTACAAATGGTTTGATTAGAAGAAACAGTTCCTCCAACCGAAGAAGGTGATACTATAACATTCGCATTATCCGTTGTGGTAATTCCGTTACTGTCTTTTACAGTAACAATATAGTTGATAGTTCCGGCTGCCGATGTAGGAGGAGAAACTATAGGTTGAGTTCCTAGTGCACCACTCCAGGAATAAGTGTAAGGAGCGTCTCCTCCGGTTGGTGTAGCTGTAAGGGTAACATTATCGTTCAAACAAAAGGAACCATAGCCAGAAATCATGACACTATAGGTCCCGCCTTTGATACCGGTAAATGCCGAAGTCTGCCCTGCTGTTAATGAAGCTCCGGTTGCGGTAAAACTATTACTGGCTAAAGCCGAAAATTTTATCCAAGGATTAGTGGCTTGATTAAAAGTACCATTTAACTGAGCTCCACTAATATCTCCTTCTGTTCCTGTAATATCCGCTGCTAGATAATTAGCAGTCACAGTAGCAATGGCTCCTGTAATACCGGATTCTTTAACATTCCAGTAACGCGAAATGTTGTTAGCGGCACTTGAGTTATTTGGATGAATGGCATCTACAACTCCAACCCCAACATAGGCACTGGAAAAAGTTCCGGCAGTGACGGATACCGTTATCGGAGAATACTCGGCTATAGCTGTTATTTCTCCTAACGGAAAAGTATAAGAACCAGTTCCTGTATAAGTTCTTCTTAACTCTCCGGTTCCACTGGCTACAATCATATTGGTAGCAGAAAAACTCCCTGCAACTGCATTAACCCCCAACAGCAAATTGTAATTGGCTAGGTCTAAAATTCCTGAAGTTAGCGTTAGCGTTCCGCTTACACCGGCAGTAGTAGCTAGGGAAACGCCTCCCTCAGTATTGTTAATGGTTAAATTATTAAATGTTGGCGCCACACTACCGGAAATAATTTGTGGTTCCATACCTGCCATGACTATGGTTTTACTTGTAAAATCGACAGCCTGATTTAAGATTAGATTACCAGTAATATTCAATGAGCTCGGAAAAATTGCTCCGGTTCCATTAATAATTAAATTATGATAAGCCTGTAAACCCGTATTCGGATTTACTATGGTTTGATTGGTTCCTGAATAAATTACCGTATTTTCAAGAGATCCTGAACTAAGACTTCCGTTCAAAGTGAATATTCCCCCTATTTGCATTACATTATCAGTCAATGGTCTTAAAGTGGCCCCCGCATTAATAGTGATGTTATTAAAAATGGTGGAGCCTGCGATTGTTGCATTAGCACTAGTAAAAATAACCGCACTGGTCCCTGCTCCAGGATTGTAAGTTCCACTATTAATCCAAGCACCTGCTCCATTATTGATGGTTAATTGTGAATTGTCAGGTGCATTAAGTATTCCACCCGCATCAATATTTAAAGAACCTAACAATACTGATGGATTCAAAGTGGGATCATTTGGAGTCGTAGCGGCATCCGGTATATAAACAACCGTTAGGTCCGATGGTGTTGCATTAGGCGTCCAATTGGTTGCTGTAGTCCAGGAATTACTCACAGAACCGTTCCAAATAAGTGACCCTGCAGCAGGCTCATCAAGTGTTAACAAAACCTGACCAAAAGTAGCTGTGAAATAAAGTGCCACGTTAACATTGGTCAATTCTACCCAGTTGTCTGTAGTATTATAATTAGAGCGACCCTGTTCCAAAGTGGTGGACGACGAAACGATATAAGCCCAATCTACTAATTTTTGTTCAACATTTCCGTTCAATTCAGAATCTAAATAATGCGCTTTAACAATAGCCTTGGTTCCTGAGGCTCCTGTTTGTATAAAATCATAAATTCTGTTGATGGCTCCGGTTCGCCAGCTTGGTGCTGTTCCAATGGCAATTTTCAAACTTAAAAATGTTGGCAAGGTGCCAATGTTAGGGAATATAATTGAAGTATAGGGATTTCCAAAAGTATAAAGTGTATTGAAAGCAATGCTGTTTCGGGTTACAATTCCCGTAACATCTCCAATTCCTGCATTAGTGGCACTGCCTCCCATTGTTACTGTATAACTTCCCATATCCAAACTTCCAACTGTTGACGATGGATTGGAAGTTGGCAAATTAAGCACGTCGTTTACTGTAAAATTTCCCGCTGCGGTGGCGCCTCCTGTAGATGAAGATGTCAGGTTTTGATACGTTCCTCCCACTATGGTTTGTGCTGCCGAAGCAGCGTTGTAACTTACGGTTCCTGTTCCGCTCCATGTTTTGCCAGAAGGAATAGGCAACGAAGTCGTATTTTGGGTAGCTATGGTTCCATTGTTGGCAATAGTTGTTAAAGTACCTGTTAAGGCATTGGTTCCCATATTTAGTGTTTGTCCCAAAGCTGTTGTCAATGTTCCGTTGACCACTACAGGATTTGAAATTGTTACTGTATTGGAAGCCGTGGTATTGATGCTTAAATTATTCAATAAATTAGTAGTTCCCAAAGTAGTTTGGTCAAAACTCAATGACGGACTAACCGCACCACTTATTATTAAATTGCTTGATGCACTGCCTTTTAATCCTCCCGAAGTTGTATTCGTTACCGTTCCGTTAAGAGTTAATGTGTTTCCGTTGATATCTACTTTACCTCCATTAATAGTCAAATCACTGTTAACAGTTGTGGAGCCCGATAATGTGGTATTTCCTAAAACAGCAAAGTTTTCAGCAGTTCCGTTAAACGAAGCAAAATTTGTTGACGGATTGGCTACCATCACAATATCATCCAATCCAAATTCGTCAAAATCCGTACTACCGGAAACGGTAGCTCCTGTCCATCTAAAATAGTAATAATTGTTGCTGGCAATGTTCAATCCTGTTAAGGTCACTACGCGGTAATACGATTTCCAGGTTGGAACTATATCTGCTGCTGCAGTTGAGGTTACATTCAATCCGGAAACACTCGTATAAGTAGAATTATCAACTGAGTGGCTAAAATTAAAACTACTCGATGCCGTCTGATCATTATAAACATAAACTTTATAACCGATACTAACAGAGGTTACCGCAGCTCCTGTTTGATTCTGAAAACGAAGCGTTACCGAACCCGGCACAAAATCACCGGTCGCCGGTTGTATTCCTAAAGCATAATTATTAGTTGCGGTATCAAAAGCATAAATGCCTCCCACAGTAACTCCTCCTGAAGCCGTTCCTCTATCAAAATCCTGACCATCAGTGCTAATGCCTCCAAACGCAATAGCACCATCACTAAACCCTGTCATAGCCCAAGCATTAGAATTTAATTCTCCACTAGTTAAAGTAGGTGACATTCCAGCGGCTTGATAAATCCCTTCATTTACACCATCCACTGTGGTATCAAATGTAATGGTGTTAGTAGTATTGGTATTGTATATCTGCCAACCTACCGGAGCATTAAGTGTCGTTCTGTTTCCGGTTGCCGGACTTGTTGTTAAATAACTTTCTGTTCCACCTGAACCGTTATAGTCATAAACGGCCACATGGTAAGCTGTATTAGGTTGCAATCCGGTAAGATTGACAGTATTTCCGCTCCCCGAATAGATTACATAATTTCCTGTTCCAACTTCAGAACCAGCTCCAAACGATGTAATTGCAGTGTATGTAACACCATCTACCGGATTGGAATTAACGGCACTTCCACTTCGGATTAAAACGAGGTGATTGGCGCCATTACCATTGGTCCAATTGACAGTAAAAGTGGTGGACGTTACTGTAGTAAAAGTAACTGCTGTGGCTTGTACTGTTGGTTTCGCAGCAATTACTGTGGCCGAAACAGCGATAGATTTTGTAGTTCCACCGGTAGTAGTATGATCAATAGTGGTTGAATATAAACCCGATGGAGCAGAAGCTTTAACACGAGCATACACCGTTACCGGCTGACCCACAAGCACATTTCCTGTTCGGGCAAGCGTTATAGAACCTGAATAGGTTGTGCCGTTTGGCGAAACTTCAAAATTAGTGGGAGCAGTAACGGTAACATCAGCTGTTAAATTACTACCGCTTACGGTATAGGTTTGTGCGGACGAAGCTGTACCGGTTACCGTTGTCATAGTATTTAAGCTACTGGTAGAAAGGCTTATGTTTGGTACTCCGGCAAGGTCTATCGTAAACGTTTGTGCATTGGAAATTGCCACACCATTAGCAACTGTAATGGCAACTGTTCCAGAGGAAGTAATATCGGTTGATAATATAGCAGCCGTCAACTGGGTTGCGGAGACAAAAGCAGTCGTTCGGTTACTGCCATTCCATCGAACCACACTTGTCCCACTTACAAAACCGGTTCCATTAACCGTAAGCGTAAAAGCACCGGTTCCGGCTACTTTTGAGGGTGGAGAAATAGAAGTTGTTGTTGGCACTACCACCGTTACTTTTACGTTATCGTAAAGTGCTGTTTGGCTAGCTCTTGTACTTGCATTCCAAAAGGCACCCATTATAGGTAAAGCTGTTGAAGTATAAGTACTATTGACAGCCGTTCCTTGTGAGGTCAAACTTCCTGTGTTGGGATCTATAAAAGCTGTGCCATCATTTCTGACATACAGCTGCCAAGTATTAGTACTGGGTATATAAGTCACTTTGACACTCAAATAAGTGTTTCCAAAATCCGTTAACCCTGTAGTATTAGACGCTAATATCTGTGTTGTTGTTTGAAGTCCTGCTGAATAACTCACCAATTTCAAAGGGTCGGTTTTTCCTGTGTTACCCAGTGTTACTGCATACCCGGTTCCGCTCGAACTAGTAGTTCCCGAAGTTCCTGCTAATATAAAAGCGGCACCATAATTTCCTGAAGCAAAACCACTGGGATTGGCTTGTGGCTGTCTCATATTAAATGTCCATGTGACCATCCCGGGATTAGAACTCAACGTAGTATTATAAGGCGTGGCAAAAGCGGTTGTAGTTGTCGAAGCTAATGCCCAACCATTCACATTGGCAGAAGCAGTAGCATCATTGGCGAGAGTCATAATGCCGGATGTTATTCTGGCACCAAAATCGGCACCACTCCTTGATAGACTCCAGTTTGTACTTGTTCCGATAGCTCCAGCCGATGTGGTATATGAGGCTCCAGCCGATGTGGTAAAATCATCATTGAAGACTGTGGCTTGTCCATAACCTAAAAAGCCAGTTCCAAGGAATATTAAAATGAAAGCAATTTTTGTAAGTAATACGAGTATAATTCTTTTCATAATGTTAACTCTTTAATTTTTATAACAATAGGCGAAACTATTCTAAAAAACCTATAGCTTTTAAATTTTTCAATAGAAAAATACTATAACTAAATAATACAGAACGTGAGCTAACTCTTGAGTAATTATTTAATTGCTTTAAAAAAGCATTTTATGTACAAACATAAAGATAATGATGATTACATTTGTACTTTTCGATCGTTTAATTACGTTTTATATTAGATGAATGGAAGATTTTATCGATTAAATGCAATTTTAGTCAGAATTTAGAATGATAATCTTAAAAAAATAAAAGACAATGTACAATATCTTAAAGCAAGTTAGATATTCATACCATTTTATCGCTAGTAAGACAAAATCACACCAAAGAAAAATCCCCGCTACTTCTAGCGGGGATTTTAAATAATTATATCTAAGTAATTATCGTATCACTTTCTTAGTTACAACAATTCCATCACCAGTTGTTATTTGCACTAATAGCACTTCGTTTGCTAAACCAGCAGTCATTGCAATTTGACTGGCGTTAATTCCTTTTCGCTCTTGCAATAACCTGCCTCTTATGTCAAATACTTTGACAGAGGACATGATGATGTTACCTGTGTTAATCACAAATTCGTCATTACTATTATAGATAACTACATTGTTAGCCGTAAAGATTGGATTTTCAGTTCCCAATGGTAATGCATAAATAATCTCAAAACGATTAGTAAATGTTCCTGCGTCAGACGCAAAAGAATAAGCACCTGTATTCAAATTATGAATAGTAGTTGTCAAATTATCTTTCAGATAAATGGATTGCGCACCGCCTGTAAATAGTCCATCAACATGGTCAATTGTTATCGTATAATCACCCGCAGATGTAACTTTAAAATTTAGTGGCACAATATCACTAGCATCAAATGGTAAAGGCCTTCCCTGAATAGCATAAGGAACGGGTCCGATTAATGTTGATAAACCTAAATCACCATCATTAATATCCCGACTATCAATACCTTTATCTATTGATAGGGTCGCATTGGTTACATAACCTAATAAGGTTTGGGTTGTTAATCCCGAAGAATTAAATGTCTTTAACCAAATACGATTTCTTTCTACAGAGGTTGTTGTCGCTTGTGATGATTTGAAAAATTGATTATCATGATTGTCGATTCGCATAGAATTATCAAAATCTAATAACGTCCCTGAACCAG
>JAYURX010000277.1:0-3752 GCA_043755965.1 Flavobacterium sp.
CGGAATTTACCTTCGGTCAACGTTATTGAAATCCAGGAAGTTGGACCGTGACGTTCATCCCGGATTCGTCTTCCTTCACCAATGCAATCCGGAAGCTGGGTTATGAGTTTGGCTTCGCAGTTTTTGGTCGTATACCGTAGGCCTTTGAAACCAATCTCGACACCTTTTTTAATTTGCTCAATTGCTCCTTCATTGATAATTCCATCAACTTGAGCATAGTATTCTTTTTCGACCGTTTTGCTACGCACAATTTCGCTCATCATTCCGTCCGTCGTCAATAAAAGTAAACCTTCTGAATCCTCATCCAACCGACCAATAGCCATAGTTCCTTGGGGGAAATTATACAATTCGCCAAGTAACTTTTTCGGGCGCTTCTTCTCATAAACAAACTGACTCAGGAAGCCATGTGGTTTATGGATGAGAAAGTTACGGGCATTTTTCATGGCTATGAATTATATAATGAAATGTTAAAATTATATAAAACGGTAGGCAAAATTAAGGTTAATTTTAACAATAATTTTAAAACCCTTCCAGTTATGAAAACCCTATACTTAATTCTGTCAAATTTGGCTTCGGTAGTCTTTGGATACTTATTCATAACTAATCTGAAATTTTCCTTTGAATTTAGCTATCTAATAATGATGTCATTATTCCTGATACTATTTTTCATTTTTCTGATTGTAAGTGTTTTAAACTACCAGAAAAGATCAAAATCTAAATCGTTATTCTACAACAGTTATTCGGAAAGAAGAACAAAAAATGCCGAATTTGACAAATTTTATTCTTTTATGAATGACTAAAAAAAAACCGCTTAATCAATAAGCGGTTTTTTACTATCTACTATGCACTACTGGCGACTCTGAACGTAATCTGATAATTCATCAACATTAGAACTAAAACTGAAAATTCCATTTAATTTGAAATAGTTTCTTGTATCAGTACAATAGTCATAAGCATACTTACAAAAATCGAGTTTGTTTTCTTCGAAATTAAATGCATTGGCAATTTGAATAATCTGGTCTACATTTAGGCAATTACTGGCTATAACCTGTTTGGCTGTCTTTAATCTTGTTTCCTCAAAACTTTGATTGCTAATAGTCGCTAAAGCTGCATTGAAGTTGCCTGGAGTCATGCAAGAACGGCCTCCACAACCCATTATTGGTTCACCATGGTGAATAGCAGTATTTCCTGAATGTGTTGTTGTTGTAGTAGTTTGAGAAGTCACTTCGCCATCCACCATGGAATCATTAATTGAAACACCCATGCTCACGCCTCCAACGTTTATTCCAACACCAACATTAGTTCCGCCAATTTGCGTTGTAGTAGTCGTTGTGGTTTGGGTTGAACCTCCAATAACTTGAACGGGTCTAGGCGCTGGCTGTCCATAATGAATTACGTGCACGTTAGACGCAGGCACAAAATTAGGCTGAACTGGAATGGATGAAAAATAATTCATCTTCATTTTGGTCTTATTGTTTTTATCTCTTTTGATTTTATAGGTAACGTCCGAAAATATCCCGTCCAGATCAGTCAAAGCCAGATTGTTTTTGCTGATCTCAACTAATGATTTATCTTCAAATTTTATTTTGGCATTGTAGTAGGGCTGATTTAAATCCTCTACCCTCAGGTTTGTTTGCGGCACATCGTTTATTACTTCACCGTTCAAAATGAGTGTGAATTTATCTCCATCTTCTGAAAAAATGGTTAAATGTCCTGCTGGTATTGGCTGCGCGAAGGACGCTACAGTAAATAAAAGCATCAAAAAAGTAAGTTTTCTATTCATAAGGTATATTTTTGCTGTTATAAAAATCGCTGCAAATTAAAACTATTTTTATAAATTTTAAAAAAAAATATACTAAACATGTATATTTAAACTTTTAAAAAAAACTCATATATGACCGATTTATTACTCATAGTTTCTCTCATTTCTGGTCTAGCCATCGGAGTTTATATTGGGAAACTATTATTTACTGCCAATTCAAAATCCGAGAAAGCTTCACTCGAAGAAAAAATAAATGGGTTGCTGCAGCAAATTGAGCAATTCAAAAATCAGTTAAATCAAACTGCTCAGGAACGTGAAAACATCCGTTCGGAGAAAGAATCTTTAGCCATTCAATTTTCTAAAAAGGAAACTGATTTTGAGAATCTTTGGGAACGGAACAAAGAGCAAAAGGAAGAAGTAGAAAAATTACAGGAGAAATTTACCAAAGAGTTTGAAAATCTGGCCAACAAAATCCTGGAAGAAAAAACCATTAAATTTACCGAGCAGAACAAAGAAAACCTCAAAAACATCCTGACGCCTTTGCAGGATAAAATTCAGCTTTTTGAAAAGAAAGTCGAAGACACCCACAAAGAGAGCATTGATTATCATGCCGCTTTACGCCAACAGATTTTGGGTTTGCGTGAAATGAACGAACAGATGAGCAAGGAAACGCTGAACCTTACAAAAGCCTTAAAAGGTGACAGCAAAATGCAGGGAAATTGGGGTGAATTGATTTTGGAACGTGTTTTGGAAAAATCAGGTTTGGAAAAAGGCCGCGAATACGAGGTGCAGCAAAGCTTCACTGCGGAAGATGGCAATCGTGTTTTTCCTGATGTGGTGATTAACCTGCCAGATGGAAAGAAAATGGTCGTTGATTCAAAAGTAACATTAACAGCGTATGAACGTTACATTAACGAAGAAGATGAAAACGAAAAATCCCAGTATTTAAAAGAGCATGTGATGTCAATTAAACGACATGTTGAGCAACTGGGAAGCAAGAATTATCACGACTTGTACCAAATGGAAAGTCCCGATTTTGTGTTGTTATTTATACCCATCGAATCTGCCTTTGCATTAGCATTGAATGAAGATACTTCACTTTACAACAAAGCTTTTGAAAAGAATATTGTAATCGTGACACCTTCTACCCTTTTGGCGACTTTACGGACTATTGATAGTATGTGGGCAAATCAAAAGCAACAGGAAAACGCGTTGGAAATTGCACGTCAAGCTGGTGCTTTGTATGACAAATTTGAAGGTTTTGTAGCTGATTTAGTTAAGGTCGGAAATAAAATAAAAGACTCCAAAACAGAATATGATAATGCTATGAGCAAATTGGTTGATGGCAGCGGAAACCTGATTAACCGAGTCGAAAACCTCAAAAAAATGGGCGCCAAGGCCAAAAAAGCATTACCCGAAAATATTTTACAAAGAGCAAATCATGATGATGAATTTCAATCTTAAAAACTAAAGTCTTATGATGTTAAATTGGGAGACTATTATGTTTTAAATTGAACTATTCTTATAATTAATAAACAATTATTATTAGTAATTAAATAATTGATAGGTTATTACAAAATATTTATTATTTTTGGTCTGCATTTTAAAAACCTATGAAAAAATACTATTTTCTCTCTGTTGCGGTACTTTTAACGTTTATCACTTTTATATCCTGTTCTGACAAGGATGACGAGTACATACCGGTTTCCCCTGTTATAGTTGACTTAAGTTTAGTTCCTTATCCTAAATTATCTGATTATCATTTTTTTGAAGGTGATATAAAGGACCAAATTCCGTCATTGAATGTTATTCCGTACGAACCTGCAAGTTCACTTTTTACGGATTATGCTTCAAAAAAGAGATTTATATGGATGCCAAACGGTGTTGCCGCAACTTATGTTGCCGATAATAAAGTTCTCGATTTTCCGGTTGGTACTGTTTTGATAAAAACTTTTTATTATACTACAATTCAACCAGGAAACGTGACAAA
>JAYURX010000278.1:0-1602 GCA_043755965.1 Flavobacterium sp.
TAAGGTTTCTTCCAAAGTAGTACTGACTTTTGATTTGACTAATTCTCAAGCGTTAAACGAAGAAGAAAAAATTCTGATTGCAACCAAATTAGCACCCAAACTAACTTACGAAAATCTATTGATTCTAAACAGTGACGAAGACAGAAGCCAGCTCAAAAATAAAGCAATCGTCACCAAACGTTTCTTAGAGTTGATAGAAAAAGGGTTGATTGTTCCCAAAAAAAGAAAAGCGACAAAAGTTCCGCGTTCAGTTATCGAGAAAAGAATCAAAGCCAAACGCAATCTTTCTGAAATTAAGCAAAATAGGAGAAAACCTCATTTTTAGTATTAAGTACAAAGTATCAAATATTAAGACAAAAATATAGCCTAAAACAAAAAATCTTAATACTTAATACTCCAATCTTAATACTTTCTCTATCTTTGCCCTGTCTCAAAAGGGGTGCTCTAAATAACGAGCTGAGATTATACCCAATGAACTTAGAACAGGTAATGCTGTTTAAGGATTTGACAAAAAAACTAAAGTGCACATTAGTTTGACGTCAGGAGTATCATTTAATTTTTAACAAAGAATAATTACCTCTTTTTATTCGTAACGTATTACGGATGGAAATTTTACTTAAAAAAAGTACGAAGTACAAAGTACAAAGTACGATGACGAGAAGAATTCTTTTCTCTATTTTCTTTTCTCTATTTTCTTTTCTCTCTTTCTCGCAAGAAAAAGTACAAGACACCACCAAAGTCAATCAACTCGATGCCGTTTTGGTTTCGGGAGTTCGTGCCGGCAAAAAAAATCCGGTGACCTTTACCAATGTGACCAAAGAAGAACTTGCTCCTCGAAATCTGGGGCAGGATATTCCAATTTTATTAAACTATCTGCCTTCGGTTGTTACCACAACTGACGCTGGAAATGGCGTTGGTTACACCTATATGCGTGTTCGTGGCGCTGATGGTTCAAGGATTAATGTAACGCTAAATGGAGTTCCGTTTAATGACAGTGAAAGTCAAGGCACTTATTTTGTTGATTTGCCAGATTTTGCCAGCTCATTAGAAAGTATTCAATTGCAACGTGGCGTTGGAACTTCAACGAATGGTGCAGGTGCGTTTGGCGCAAGTTTAAATATGCAGACCAAGTCATTTCAGAAAAACGCTTACGCAGAGATTTCAAATTCCGGTGGAAGTTTCGGAACCCGGAAACACACTTTGGCTTTTGGAACTGGCTTGCACAACAATCTGGAAATCAATGCCAGGATTTCACAAATTGCCTCCGATGGATATATAGACAGAGCTTTTACCAAAATGTTTGGCTATTTTTTCAATGTTAATTATATAAAAAAATCAACATCATTACAATTTATTGCTTTTGGCGGAAAAGAGAAAACCTATCAGGCATGGAACGGACTTGAAGATCCTGATTTATTAGAAAATGACAGAATGTTCAATTCGGCCGGAATGTATTTTGATGAAAATGGGAATGCCAAATTCTATGACAACGAAACTGACAATTATTGGCAACATCATTTTCAATTGCATTGGTCTGAAAAATGGTCTGAAAAATGGACATCCAATGTGGCGCTTCATTATACGTTAGGAAAAGGATATTAC
>JAYURX010000279.1:0-1600 GCA_043755965.1 Flavobacterium sp.
TTTTAGTCGTAATTACTCAAATACTCATAGACTTTTTCTGTTGGTAATCCAACGACGTTAGTGTATGAACCATCAATTCTGGTAATGCCAACTAGCCCAATCCATTCCTGAATACCATAGGCACCAGCTTTGTCAAAGGGCTTGTAGCTGTCCAGATAATATCGAATTGCTTCATCTGAAAGCTGATTAAAAGTCACTTTGGTTACGTCAAAAATAGTTTCCGTTTTTTTAATCGTCTTAAAACAAACAGAAGTAATTACTTCGTGCGTTTGGTTGGATAATGATTTCAAAATGGCAAATGCATCATCATAATCTTTGGGTTTGCCCAAGGCTTTGTTATCTAACCAAACAATAGTATCGCTGGTCACCAGAATTTCGTTTGCAGCTATTTCTCCGTCAAAAGCATTGGCTTTAAGTTGGGCTAAATAATTAGTAATTTCTACACCTTGGAGATTAACCGGATAAATCTCTTCAATATCTTTTAACCTGATTTCAAAATCAAGATCTAAATCTTTGAAAAACTGCTGTCTTCTAGGCGAACCGGAAGCTAGAATAAGTTTATAATTCTTTAACATCGTATTTTATGCTTAAGGTTATTACAAGGACCGAAAGTATGCCAAAGAAGATAATCCATTTTAAAATGTTGCTCAACAGATGAAATTCCTGCTTTGATTTTACATTCCAAATTTTAATGACAAAGAAAATCATTGGAGAAACCACAAAAATTAATGCGTAAACGACAGCATAATAAAATTTATTCATCATCAGGTAATTGTTGATTAGCCAAAGCAACCCCAATGTAGCGATGACGCCTAAACCAAAAACAATTTTAGAAGTTTTATCAATTCCCAATACGATGGGTAAAGTACTCATCCCTTGATTATAATCGCCTTCAACATCTTCCATGTCCTTAACGATTTCGCGAATCAAGTTGATGGTAAATGCAAAGGCTGCATAAACAATCAATATTGAAAAAAGTATCCCCATATCGGCTTTATTTTCTTCATATGTTGCAGGCAGTAAATCAAACAGACCAATGATAAGGACACTGAACGAAAGAAGTAATGCCACTATAATGTTGCCAATCAATAGCATTTGTTTTAAACTCGTAGCATATATGTACAAAGTGGCAGACACTATAATAAAAGCTCCGGCAAAACTTGGTTTTAGGATTATGCTGGCCAGATAGTATCCAATGCAGACACCAACAATATTAAATGTAAAGTATAGGTTATAAGCCGTTTTTTCTGAAATGCTTTGTCCAACAATGACATTGTCAGGTCTGTTATCATAATCCGTTTCCTGATCACAAATATCATTAATGATATAGCCGGCTGCAGCAATCATCATTGTTGACAAGACTAATAATGCGTATTGAAAATGGGTTAGAGAAAGCGGAACGTTTAATAACTTTAAAAAACCATACCGAAAGATTAATTGCATAAAGGCAAGCAATAGTAGGTTATGGTAACGTATTAATTTTAAGTATTTCATATTTAAGTGTTCTCTATCAAAACCGGTATCTCCCGATTGCCGAGCAAAGTGTTAAGGCGGCTCGCGCGAACTATGAAACCAGCAAGGCTTCGTTTTTAGAACTGGT
>JAYURX010000280.1:0-3744 GCA_043755965.1 Flavobacterium sp.
CGATTTATTTATCGAAGAGTAAAAAAAATCTACGATGATGTTTCTCTTTTAGAATCCACTTCATTCCGAAATCAGCCTATCACAACCGATATGGAAACCTTGACCAAACAGGTTAAAAAGTTTGCCACCGATAAAAAACTCGAAATAGAAACGTTGAAAGTGCGTGAAGAATACCGAAGAGAATTTCTTGGGAATGTTTCTCACGAGCTAAAAACGCCTTTATTTACAGTTCAGGGCTACCTGTCTACATTGCTTGATGGCGCAATGGATGACAAAAAAATACGCAAAAAATACCTGGAAAGAGCCGAAAAAGGTGTCGAAAGATTAGTCTACATTGTGGAAGATTTAGATATGATATCCAAACTCGAAATGGGTGATGTTAACCTCGAATTATCAAAGTTTAATATTGTTGATTTAGTGCAGAGTGTTTTCGATTTGCTCGAAATGACCGCCGATAAAAAGAATATCATTCTGATGTTTGACAGAAAATATAACAAAGCAATATATGTTTTCGCCGATCAGGAAAAAATACAACAAGTACTTTCAAATCTGATAATGAATTCCATAAAATACGGAAAAGAAAATGGCACCACAGAAATAACCATCGAAGATTTGGTTAATGAAAAAATAATTGTTCGCGTTCGCGATAACGGCGAAGGAATTGAAAAACAATATATTCCCAGATTGTTTGAACGGTTTTTCAGGGTTGATAAAAGTGGCGCGAGAAGCGAAGGCGGCTCAGGTCTTGGACTTTCAATTGTAAAACATATTATTGAAGCCCATGGTGAAAAAATTTATGTAGAAAGCGAATTTGGGAAAAGTTCTGAATTTTCATTCACCCTCGAAAAGCACCAATAACTGTTTCCAGTCAACTTCTTTTTTAATTTGTGGCAAACCACTATATAGTTGGGCTTCCAATAAATTTTCGATTTTGAAATCATCTTGTTTGGCATAGGGAATGAAGCCATTTCTTTTCAGTCTTTTTGCCAGGTATTCTTGCTCAAATTGACCAGGAGTTGGTATAAAAAAGGCTTTCTTCTGAAGCTTTGCCAAATCCATAACAGTGGTATAACCGGAACGACAAAGCACCGTTTCACTTTCATTAAAAGCGGTTTCAATTTCTGACGAAGTCATAAAATTGTAATACGTCACATTACCGTCTTGTGTTGTTTTTTGTTGGGGTTCAATTATTCCTTTGATGAAAAGCACTTTTCCGTCAAATGATTGAATTTCATTTATGAGTTTTTCTTCCAAAAAAGTTCGTTGCGGCTCCGGTCCGGAAAGAACAATCATCAAATCATATCTGATTGGCAATTCTTTTTTCTCCAGTCGGCTTAACGGACCAAGATATTTCAGATTTAATTCACTATCTTTTAAATGCCCTAATTTCCCGGTCAAATTAGGATTTTCTTGTATATCCGGAATCCAGCATTCTGTAAATTTTTTGATAAAATGTTGGTGCAGCTTGCTCGAAATCCAAGTAGTTTTTCCCGACAAAACATTGAGCTGATGCGTGATGAAAACACTTGGAATCTTTTTGCTGTAAACGCCCAACCGATTATCCGAAATGATGCCTTGCAGATCGAATTCGGCAATCCATTTTTTTACAATTTTCTTTTCTGCAAAAATAGCTTCAATCATTTTTGGGCTATTCTTAATCAGTTTCCATTTGAAATCGGCGCCGTTTTTGGCATATTCAATTTCATAGGAAGGCAATTCAAGCGATTGTAAATGTGGAAATTCTTTTTGAAGCAGTTGCAAAGCCACGCCATCGGAAGCCAAAATAGGTGTAAAACCATTTTTTTCCAACTCACGAATAATAGGAATACAGCGTGTAGCATGACCTAAACCCCAATTTAGCGGAGCAACCAAAATATTTTTTGCAGAATTTTCCAAGTAGTGAAATTACGGTTTTAACTTTGCAAAGTAAAAAAGATTTTGGATAGTTTATATTTCCTTAATTTTACCAAAAAATTAAGTTTGTGGGAAGTAAGAATAAATTAAAGCGGTTTAAGGAAAACGAAACTTTTGAAAATGTTTTCCAACCAACAAGGGAAGAAGTTGTGGGCGGAGAATTTCCTCTAAAAGGGAAATGGAATCAAGATTTTTTCAAAAATGACAATCCAATAATAGTTGAACTAGGTTGTGGTAAAGGCGAATATTCTGTTGGCCTGGCGGAACGTTACCCTGATAAAAATTTCGTCGGTATTGATATAAAAGGCGCAAGATTCTGGCGTGGAGCTAAAACTGCTGTGGAAGGCGGAATGTTTAATGTGGCTTTTGTACGAACACAAATTGAGTTAATCAATTTTATTTTTGCTGAAAAAGAAGTAGACGAAATCTGGATTACTTTCCCTGATCCGCAAATCAAATACAAACGAACCAAACACCGAATGACCAACTCGGAATTTTTGCAGCTGTACAAAAAAATCCTAAAACCAAATGGCGTTGTAAACCTCAAAACCGATAGCGAATTTATGCATGGGTATACTTTGGGACTATTGCATGGTGAAGGTCACGAAGTATTGTATGCCAATCACAATGTATATAAAAATGAGGGTGCTCCGGAAGAGGTAACGGCTATTCAGACTTTTTACGAAAATCAATATTTGGAAATCAACAAAGCAATTACGTATATTCGTTTCAAAATCAATTAAATGCTGTTTTTTTTGCCACTTGTTTTAGGGTTTTGCATTGCTTTTTTGGCGGTTATTCTTCCCGGTTTAATCAATATGACGGCAGCAAAAATCAGTTTACAGGAAGGTAAAAACGAAGCGGTAAGTTTTGCTCTTGGCGCCTCTGTCATCATTTTTTTTCAAACATTTATTGCCGTACTATTCGCCCGGTTTATCAGCAATCATCAGGAAATTGTTTCCACACTTCAGGAAATCGGCATTCTGGTTTTTTCATTACTAAGCATCTATTTCTTCTGGATTGCCGAAAAGCCAAAGAAAATCAAAGCACATCGCAAAGTCAAAGGGAAATCAAACCGTTTCTTTTTAGGCATGTTGCTGTCTACACTCAATTTATTACCCATTCCATTCTATGTTTTTGCGAGTATGAGTTTGGAGGCTTCGGGTTATTTCAGTTTTGATAAAATTCCGGTGTCTTCTTTTGTAATTGGCGTTGTCTCTGGCTCGTTTTCCGTTTTTTACATCTACATCGTAGCGTTTAAAAAAATTGAAAAGAAAACAGAATTCCTAATGAGAAACATTAATACTATCATAGGTTCAGTAACAACTTTTATGGCCGTAGTGACACTTTTTAAATTGCTTTATAAATAATGGAAGCCAACTTTTTTGAACGGGTTTATGCTATCGCACGCCAAATTCCGGAAGGAAAAGTAACGTCTTATGGCGCTATTGCCAAAGCACTAGGGACAGCGCGTTCCGCCCGAATGGTGGGCTGGGCGATGAATGCTTGTCATAATATGGATGATGTTCCGGCACATAGAGTCGTAAACAGAGCGGGATTGCTTTCGGGCAAACACCATTTTGATGGAACCAATTTGATGCAACAACTTTTAGAGAGTGAAGGTGTAATTATCAAAGAGCATCAAATTATCAATTTTGAGGCGTTGTTTTGGAATCCTACTATTGAATTAAAACCTTTCTATTAATTTTTTCTTCTATTTTAATTTAGCTTCCCTATCTTTGCAATTTAGAATGATTTTAATTAACAATATATGAGTATTACAAAACAAGCTGTAATTGACGCTTTAGAAACTCTCGCTTCAATAGCTGG
>JAYURX010000281.1:0-3744 GCA_043755965.1 Flavobacterium sp.
TACAACAGTTCTTGATGTTTCTGTATGACCATGAGTTACATTATGATTATCATGATCAATAGTTGGTCCTAAATGATAACCTTCAGCCAACATATTTCTATAGAAACTCAAATATGCCATTGAAGATGGAGGATCGGAATAGGTTGTGTTTGTTGACGTAGATGGTCCATTTTCGACTGCCGTACCCACTATAGCATTATCTGCTGAAGCGCTATAAGTACTCATGATTCCATTAAAATCTGTATTATTTGGATGGGCTAAAGTGGCAAAAGCATTAGGGCCAAAATTAGTAATAGTAGTAAATAATCCTGAAGTTCCATTATAATCTCCTTGGGCTACATAAGTTTGATACTGACCTGAATCCCAGCCTAACAAATTAGGAACTCCATAAACCACAACATGACCACCAGTAGAAATTGTTCCCCATTCCATCCCATATAATGCTAAAAAAGTAGATGTTGTCGCAGAAGAGGCCTGAGCACGACCTAAATTCCAATTATTTAAAGTCATTCCTGCACTAACATGGTTGTGCTCACTAATACCTAAAAAATCCATACAATTAGCAGCATCTCCATAAGTAAAATTACCTGAAGGTAATCCTGTACCGTCACTATATTCACTATGAGAATGGAAATTTCCATAGTAAAAATTTAAAGTCGTTGGTGTAATAGTTACACTTGCCGTCAAGGGTAAAGAGGTTTTGTAAATAGGCCCTCCTGAACAATTTAATCTATTCAAGGCAAAAATAGTAAAATAATAAGTTGAACCACTTGTTAAATTAGTGGCATTAAAACTTGTTGCTGCACCTCGATTCAAAACAGTAGCATTTCCCAAAGTGTTTCCACTATTATAAACATTTCCGTTTACAGGAAGCGTGCTTAAAGTTGAGGATAGGCTATAAATAATCAAAAATTCATCAGCATCGCTAGGGGTAAATGACCCTGAAACACCTGTAGTAGTTAGATTATTGAAAACCAAACCACTTGGTTGTTGAGATGGTGATATGCAATTTTGACTCAAAGTTCCAATGCTCCCTTTTAAAGGGACAGTAGTCCTATAAATACTGCCACATTTACAAGATGGATTTGTATATGAAAAAACATAAACATAATAGGAACTATTTGAAATTAGTCCGGTAGTCATAAATGAAGTTGAAGACCCCACACTAATAACCTTAGCATTACCAATACTATTGCCAACAACGTAATCCGAATGATCTACAGGTGTAGCTGACAAAGTATTTGATGTACTTAACAATACCAAATATAAATAAGATCCAGCACTAGTAAAAGAACCTGAAATACTAGTTGCAGTAGAAGCACCAAAAACTAAAGAAGTAGGTTGAGCAGTAGGCAATTCCAAAGGCAATGCCGATGTGGAAACGCTTCCACTTAAAGGTGAAGTAATATTATAAGCAGGACCATTTGTACAACCTATACTACTATATGAAAATATAAAAACATAATAAACAGTGCTTGGATTCAATCCATAAACTCCAAAAGAGATGGATGAACCATTACTAACTACAGTAGCATTCCCCAATATACTGCCAACGGCATATCCCGAACCATTAACAGGCAAAAAAGTTAATGTAGGTGAAGTACTCATTAGTGCTATATAACCATCTGAATTGTTTCCAACAAAAGAAGAAAAAAAACTGGTACTGGTAGTATTCACAAAATTCAAAACACTGGGTTGGGTAACAGGTGCTAAACAATTTGTGTCAAAATTATTTTCTGCCTTTAAAGTAATTTCAAAGGATGACAAACAATCCTTTGAAAAAGCAACTACCGGAAAAAAGTTAATAAAAAACAAACCAATTAAGGTTAGATGGGCGTATTTCTTTTTCATTTTTAAATTGTGGGTCACGCAAGATAAAAATATTAACGCTCTTTTAAAAAAAACAAGTGAAAACCATCTAATTACGGTCATTTACTGAGAAATATTGTACAAATAACGAAACAAAATTCCCGCCATTAATGTGGTGTCATAAAACCGACTACGAAAAGTGGAAATTATCCATACGGCTTTCCGGGGTTCGCCTTCCAACTTTAAATCAAGTGACCTTAAAGATTTGCAGAAAGTGATTCAGAAAAACTAACCCTGCTATTATTCCTCAACCAACATAGCGGCTAATCGAGCATCTTTTTCATAAATGTCCTTATAGAAATTAATGTCGCCTTGCTCGTCAACAAATGCGGTAAAATATCCTATATATACGGGAATTTTTCGCTTAAGGGTAACCCATGTCTCTTCGCCTTTATTCATCGCTTCGTCAATTTTTTCTGGTGGCCAGTTTGAGTCATTTTCCAAAATCAGAATGGCTAATTCCCCTGGTTTTTCTACCCTAATGCATCCATGGCTGAAGGCACGTTTCTCTGAATTGAATAAAGTCTTTGCCGGAGTGTCGTGTAAATAGATATTATTGTTATTTGGAAATAAGAACTTAACCAAGCCCAGGGAATTATCTTTTCCGGGTTTTTGCCTGATGTTTTCACCTTCCCATTCCATATTGTGTTCCGCTAAATAGTTACTGTTCTTTTCAATTCCCGGAAGGATTTCCTTTTCTTTAATACTTTTTGGTACATTCCAATAAGGGCTAAACACTATATAACTCATCATTCCGCTAAAAATCACAGTCCGGTTCATGATAGTACCAACTACTACATTCGAGGTTAATGCTGTATTCCCTCTTTTATAATATTGCAATCGATAAGACGGAATGTTGACTACGATATACTCTTTAGCTTCTGTCAGTTCAGTTGGAATCCAACGACAGCGTTCCATATTAACTATAATTGTCCGTATACGTTCATCTATAGGAACATTCATCTCCTCGATATGTTTCTTCAAAATTATTTTGTCCAAACTAAATCCATTGCGTTTCTTATATTTCAACACTGCCTTCTGAAGCGACCGTTCGTATATTCCGCTTTTGGAATCCGTTGCAATATCTCCGGTTAAAAATAACCGTGTCCTGATTTGCCCCACTACCGCTGAGCTGTCTCCCGGCTTTATACTTTTAAAATCTGCGGGAGTTTTGATGGAACTCCAACCTCCTTTTCGGGAAATTTCCCTGTATTTTTTTAATACCGTTTTCAATTTGTAGTATTGTGCTATATTCTGCGTCTTCTCATCTATTATTTTTGGGTCAACCAATATAGAATCAAGGTAACCAACGTAGGATTGTTTCTTCCTTGGCAGATACCATCCGAGTTCCTTTACTTTCGAATTAGGAATTCCCTTTAAGGTCTTGTTTACGTAAAGGAAATAATAACTGGACAGGAACAATTCAACTTCAGCGTTCAGTGGACATTGATCATTCTCGAGCAAGCTGTCTAAGGTCTTTTTATAAGGAAATTTTGCATGGACACCTTCCTCATAAAAATTATTTATTTTGTCGTAGATCACATCAGCCTTTTCCTTTCGCCCTTCATTATCGTACCAAACGAAATCATAGTTGTTGTTTTGATACATAGAAACCACCTGTTTTTTATACACCGCTAATTCAGGATATTTGGAATAAAAATAATCGACCGAACTGCTGTTCAAGGCGAGGCACTTCGATAAATCTACAGGTTTCACTGAGTCTTCTTTTTTCTTACATTGCAAACTGCTTAAGGAAATCCCCAACACTAAAACAACGACTAAAAAGCGATACGCTTTCTTCTTTTCCATATAATGCTATTCTAATTTATCTATAAAATTACGAAATGTCCCAATACTTTAGGCGTATATTTACTT
>JAYURX010000282.1:0-8941 GCA_043755965.1 Flavobacterium sp.
GCTCCGAAAATCGCAATCCAAATTACCAGGAAAACCTCTCTTTCCAATAAATGTAATTGTAGCACCAAATCGGCATTGGATAAAAATTTAAATGCCAATGCCAATTCTAAAAAACCCATAGAGACTTTCACTGTGTTCAACCAACCACCCGATTTTGGCAGCGAATGCATCCAACTTGGAAACATGGCAAAAAGCATGAAAGGTAATGCCAAAGCAGATGAAAAACCGAGCATTCCAATTATTGGCGCAATACCGCCATTCGATGCTGATTCCACTAAAAGTGTCCCGACAATTGGCCCTGTGCAGGAAAATGAAACAATGGCTAAAGCCAAAGCCATGAAAAGAATTCCGATGACTCCGCCTCTATCAGCTTGTTTGTCAACTTTGTTTGCCCAGGAATTTGGCAACATAATTTCAAAAGCGCCAAGAAAAGAAACCGCAAAAACCATCAAGAGTAAAAAGAAAAACACATTAAACCATGGACTTGTTGATAGCGCATTCAAAGCATCGGCACCAAAAATACCCGTAATGGCTAATCCTAAAATAACATAAATACCAATAATGGAAATTCCGTAGAAAATAGCATTTCGTTTTCCTTGTCCCGGATTTTTGCTTTGCTTGGTAAAAAAGCTCACAGTCATTGGAATCATTGGGAAGACGCAAGGTGTCAGCAAGGCTGCAAAACCTCCGAGAAATGCTAAAAAGAAGATGGTCCACAAACTTTTTTGACCTTCTTTTTTTGGTGTTTCGACAGTTGTTTCTGCATTTGGTTTATCCGTTTCACTAACCGTAAATTGTGATGAACTAGTGGTGTCTGTCTTTTCAATATCCGTTATAGGTTCTTCAGCAATTTGCCCTTTGTTGGGTAACTGAAACGTAAACTGCATATTGTCATTGATACATGCCTGTTTGCAAACCTGATAATCAATTTTGGCCTTTATGGATGTGAGTTTGGAATTAAGTATTTTTACTTTTTGGGTAAAGATTACACTTTTATCAAAGAAATATTCATCTACGCCAAAAACATCATTGAACTGTTTTTTATATGGACTTTCCTTGACTTTTCCAACCAATTCATAGTTGCCTTTAGCATCTTTAAATGAAAATTCGGCTGGCAATGGTCCATCGGCCGGAGTGAATTGAGAATACACATGCCAACCTTCATCGATCTTTCCTTCCATCACCAAATTGAATTCGGAATCAGATACTTTCTCGACTTTGGTTGACCATTTGACTGGTTTTACAATTTGGGCATTTAGGTTGGCAAAAGCCAAAAAACTCAAAAGAAAAAATAGTACTTTCTTCATTAGGCTGTATAATTTATTTTTAAAATTTTTGTCGTCGCATCTGTAACTTTAAATCGCTCGTCCTGTCTTTTTCCAACAACCCAAACAATTTGATTTTCAGAACATAAAAGCCAGGCATTTGATTTGTCAAATAAAGAAAATTTTTCGTCTTTAAAAAATTTGCTAAGCTTCTTTTTTCCGTCCATACCGTAGGGATAAAACCAATCGCCTTCCTGCCACTTTCTGATTTCTAAAGGATATTGAAGCTTTTCTTCGTCGACAAATATAACATTAGTTGTCTGAATCGAAATGTCATCTACGTTACAAAACGCCATTTTTAAGGGAAATTTAACTTCTTTTTGCTCCTTTTCTATCAAAAACTTTGATGGTTCTTCACTTTCTGCCTTAGGAAAAACAATTAGTTCATTCCTGTCTTTGAGCAAGGTGTAATTTTGGGAATGAATCTGCTTACCTGATTGTGCTGTGGCCAAATCATTAATGGAATCCCAATCAGTAAATCCAAAAGGTTCGAGCCATTGATACAAATAGGCAACATAATTGGGTAACTGCATCAATTCCGGCAAATTAATTCTCTTTTGAAAATTAATGTCGGTGACGACTTTTCGATATACAATTCGGGATGCATCATCAACCAAAGTCTGGGACTGCTTCAGATTTGAAATTGTATTTTCAAAGGATTGCAGCAAACCCGGATTGAGTTCTTTCAGCAACGGAATTATATCGTGACGCAATTTGTTACGCAAATATTTATCCGATGCATTGCTGCTGTCATCTCGCCATTCAATATCACTCTCTTTGGCAAATGTTTCGATTTCGTCTCTTGAAAATGGTAATAACGGCCGAATGATGCTTCCGTTTTGTTGCGGGATTCCGGTCAAGCCGTCTAATCCGGAACCGCGGGTAAAATTGATTAAAAAGGTTTCCAAACTGTCATCCAGATGATGAGCTGTAAGAATGTAATCGTAGTTATTATTTATCAAAAGTGTGTTGAACCATTCGTACCGGAGATTTCGGGCAACAACCTGAATAGATAACTTCTGTTCTTCGGCAAATTTTTTGGTGTCAAAATGATTTACAAATAGGAGAACATCCAATTTTTCACATTGGTTTTTCACAAAGTTTTCATCTTCATCGCTTTCATCACCGCGCAGTTGAAAATTGCAATGGGCAACCCTAACATCTAACTTCAGCTGGTGGCACAAGTACAACAAAACCATACTGTCAATGCCTCCGCTTGTTGCTAAAAGGAGTTTCTTCTCTTTTAGAAAAGGAAGGTTTGCATTTATATGGTTCTGAAATTTTGTGAGCATATTCAAAAGTAGTTATTTTAATTTAACTCAAAACTTCAAACATGGCTTTAGCTTTCAACAGGCATTCTTCGTATTCCTGTTGGGGATCAGATTGCGAAGTAATAGCGCTTCCCACAGAAAACGAAACGTACTTTTCTTTGGCATTATACAGAATACTTCGGATAACCACATTGAAATCAAAATCATTTTCAGGTGTAAAATAACCAACCGCGCCGCTATATAAACCACGTTTCGATTCTTCCAGTTCTTCTATTATTTTCATGGCCGAAATCTTTGGTGCACCAGTCATGCTTCCCATTGGAAAAGTTGTTCGGAGAATTTCTATCGGCGAAGTCGTATTTTCTACAGTCGAAATGACCGTCGAAATCATTTGATGCACCTGTTCGAAAGTATAAATGCCACACAATTCCTCTACTTCTACAGTTCCTTTTATGGCTGTATGTGATAAATCATTGCGAACCAAATCAACAATCATGATATTTTCGGAGCGCTCTTTTGGGTTTTGTTCCAATGCTTTTTTTGAATTATTGTCTAAAGTTTCATCGAAAAAACGTTTGGCAGTTCCTTTTATGGGTTGCGAAATGACTTTGTTTGCTTCTTTTCGCAAATAACGTTCCGGCGAAGCGCAAAGCAAATACTGCTCATTATTTTTAAAAAATATCGCAAATGGCGGTTTGGAAATTGCGTTTAGCTTTTGATAGATTTGTATTGGGTCAATAGTGGCATTTTCGGCATAAAATTCCATGCAGAAATTAGCTTCATAAATATCGCCACGATGGATGTGTTCCAACATTTTATTTACTTTAGAAAGATAACTTTCTTTTGAAATTCTTTGTTTTATTGTTGGGTGTTGGGTGTTAGGTGTTGGATGTTGGATGTTTTGAATTTCTTCAAAATCACTTTCAATTTCATCATCACATAACTGCAAGTATTGAACTTCCAATTGATTTCCTTTTAACAGAAACAATTTCTTGGGTTGAAAGAAAAATAAATCGGGAAAATGCAATCCATCAAAATTGCCGGAATGCAATTCTTCCACATCATTTTTTACATCATACGACAAATAACCAAACAGCCAATCTTTTGTTTGTTGCTGGTATTGTTTCAAATCTTCAAAAGCGTTATGATAATCGGTTTTTATTGAAGTAAAAGCATCAACAGCCAGCAAGCAGTCAAAACTGGACTGCTTTTGATGATAATTGTTTGAATCCAAAAAAACTATTTCCCTAAACTGTTGTGACCAATGTAGTAATTGGTTTTTGAACAGTTCGGGATTGTCAATTTTTTTTTCAACTATAGTTCTCAATGACATGATTTTTATGGAACTCAAAATTACAATAAAATAATCGGCTGTTGGAATGGAACAAGCCGAAAATTTTGGCACGCTTTTTAGTAAGACTAAAACAACATTTTAACAGGAAATTCATTTTAACTATTGATAGAAAACTACACTCACTTTTTGAAATTGAAATTGTAACTATTAATAACTATTTAAAATGAATGTAAAATGAAAAACAGAACAAAACTTGGTTTGGCATTGCTCCTTTTCGGACTTGCCTTTGCGTGTAAACAAGCTGACGGGCTTGAAAATCCAAATGCTGAAGCTGCGGCTGATAGCACTGCTGTAATCTCTTCCAATGCTGCAGTAGAGAAAAAAGAAAGTAATCGGAAATTTGTACGAACCGCCGATTTAAAATTCAAGGTGAAAAATGTAGCCAAATCGACTTATGCGATTGAAAACATGGTATCAAAAAATGGTGGCTTTGTAACCTTCACGGATTTGAAAAGCAACATCAACGAAAAATCGGAAACCAAAATCAGTCAGGACAGCACATTAGAAACTACGAAATTTACCGTCGATAATACCATCACCCTTCGTGTCCCAAACACCCAATTAGATACCGTTTTAAAATCAATGGCAAAAGAAATTGCCTTTCTCGACAGTCGATTGATAAAAGCCGAGGATGTGGCGTTGCAATTATTATCCAATAAAATGGCACAAAAAAGACTAGCTTCCCATCAAAAACGATTGGAAAAAGGCATTGATGCCAAAGGCAAAAAACTAAATGACATCACTAATGCTGAAGATAAAGTTCTAGGAAGTGAAACCGAAAACGATGAAACTGTTCTGCATAATCTTAGTTTAGAAGATCAGGTAAATTATAGCACAGTAACTTTGTATTTGTATCAAAGAGAAAGCGTTCTTCAAGAAATTGTAGCCAATGAGAAAAGCATCAATGCCTACAGACCGCATATTGGTGTGCAAATTTGGGATAGTTTGAAAACGGGTTGGTTTATGTTTGAAGCTATTATTGCTTTCATAGTACAACTTTGGGCTTTGCTATTACTGGGTGTTTTAGGAATTTTCGCTTATAGAAAATGTGTGAAGAAATAATAGTTAGTAACTTGACTGTAAAATAGATACGATTGGCATAAACCTTTGGTATTTTTTATTTAACTTTGATATCCTAATCAAAACTTAACTATTATGAAAATAGTAACCATTGTTGTCAGAGTATTGATAGGGCTCTTTTTAATTTATGCCTCTATTGCTTTCTTTTTTAAATTAATGCCTGAAACAGAAGCAACGGGAAATTTTAAGGCATTTAATACAGGGCTGATAGCTTCTACCTATTTAATGCCATTAGCAAAAGCTGTGGAATTATTATGTGGCTTATCTTATGTTACTGGAAAATATGTAACCCTTGCCAACATTGTTATCCTTCCTATAACATTGAATATTTTACTAATCAATTATTTTATGAGTCCGGCGACATTACCCATAGCAGCATTGCTTTTCCTAGGGAACTTATTTTTAATTTACCGGTATTGGGATAATTACAAATCTGTTTTTACTCCATAAAAAAAGCCTCCAAATTGGAGGCTTTTTTATTTTATTTAATCTTTTTGAATTAAGCTAAATCAAATCGGTCAAGATTCATTACTTTGTTCCAGGCGGAGACAAAGTCTTTTACGAATTTCCCTTTAGCATCGCTACTAGCATATACTTCAGCAATTGCTCTTAATTCTGCATGAGAGCCAAATACAAGATCGGCGCGGGTTCCAGTCCATTTACGTTCTCCGGTGTTGCGATCAATGCCTTCATATAATTCCCTGTCTTCTGAAATTGCTCTCCATGTCGTATTCATATCAAGAAGATTCACAAAGAAATCATTGGTCAATTGCCCCGGACTTTTTGTAAATACGCCAAGCGCTGAACCATCTACATTAGTATTCAATGCACGCATACCGCCAACAAGAACTGCCAACTCGGTCGCGGTAAGCGTTAGCAACTGTGCTTTATCTACTAACAATGCTTCTGTAAGCACAGATGATTTTTTGCAGTAATTACGGAAACCATCAGCCTTTGGCTCTAAATGCGCAAAAGACTCAACATCAGTTTCTTCCTGAGTTGCATCCATACGGCCAGCTGTGAACGGAACTGTGATATTTTGTCCGGCAGATGAAGCTGCTTTTTCAATTGCGGCACAACCGGCTAAAACAATAAGATCTGCTAGTGATACTTTTTTATCCCCTGATTGAGCTTCGTTGAATGCTTTTTGAATATCTTCAAGTTTACTCACTGTATCCGTAATTAATGGTGTATTATTTATCTGCCAGTATTTTTGGGGAGCAAGGCGGATTCGGGCTCCATTGGCACCACCACGTTTATCGGAACCACGAAAGGTTGATGCCGAAGCCCAGGCAGTTGATACCAGTTGAGATACAGAAAGTCCGGAATCTAAAATTTTTCCCTTCAAAGAAGCAATATCATTGGCATCGATCAGTTGATGATGTGCTGCCGGAATTGGATCTTGCCATAACAATACCTCTTTTGGTACATCCGGACCAAGATAGCGTTCACGTGGACCCATATCACGATGGGTCAGTTTAAACCATGCTCTTGCAAATGCATCCGCAAACTGATCGGGATTTTCAAGAAAGCGACGGGAAATTTTTTCATAAGCTGGATCCAACCTTAATGAAAGGTCAGTTGTAAGCATCGTTGGCAAATGTTTTTTTGATGAATCGAAAGCATCTGGAATAATTGCCTCGGCATTTTTAGCTACCCATTGTTGTGCGCCAGCCGGACTTTTGCTCAATTCCCATTCAAAGCCAAAAAGGTTTTCAAAAAAGTTATTGCTCCATTGCGTAGGCGTTTTTGTCCAGGTTACTTCAAGTCCGCTGGTAATAGTATCGGTATCTCTACCGCTACCATGTTGGTTTACCCATCCAAATCCCTGGTGCTCTAAATCTAAAGCTTCCGGCTCTTTGCCCACATTCTCGGCGGAAGCAGCTCCGTGAGTCTTACCAAATGTATGACCTCCAGCAATTAGAGCTACTGTTTCTTCATCATTCATTGCCATACGACCAAATGTATCGCGGATATCTTTTGCTGCAGCAATTGGATCGGGATTACCATCCGGTCCCTCAGGATTTACATATATCAATCCCATTTGTACGGCTGCCAATGGATTTTCTAGATTTCGGGAATGCATGTCCCCGTCTGCATTATCTTCAGAAACAAGCACACCATGCTTTGCTACACCTTCAGAGCCATGTGCATAACGTTCGTCTCCACCAAGCCAGAGCGTTTCGGAACCCCAGTATACTGCTTCATCAGCTTCCCATACATCTTCACGCCCTCCGGCAAAACCAAAAGTTTTGAATCCCATCGATTCAAGTGCAACATTTCCCGTAAGTATCATCAAATCTGCCCACGATATTTTACGTCCGTATTTTTGCTTGATAGGCCATAACAATCGGCGTGCTTTGTCGAGATTCACATTATCCGGCCAACTGTTGAGTGGCGCATAACGTTGTTGCCCCTGACCTCCTCCACCTCGTCCATCCTGAACTCTGTAAGTTCCAGCACCGTGCCATGCCATTCGTATGAACAGACCTCCGTAATGCCCAAAATCGGCCGGCCACCAGTCTTGAGAATCTGTCATCAACATATTTAAATCTTTTTTAAGTGCTTCCATGTCAAGACTATTAAATGCCTCTGCATAATTAAAGCCATCGTCCATAGGATTTGATAATGAAGAGTGCTGCCGCAATACATTTAATTTTAACTGATTCGGCCACCAGTCTGTGTTTCTTGTTCCACTACCTGCTGTTTGCTTTGAGGCTCCGTGATTAAAAGGGCATTTACCCTGAGATGCATCATTTCCCATGCTGTTATGATTTATGTTGTTTACGTTATTTTTGATAGTCCAAATTTACTGATTCTTCTTCTTTTTTCCTGATAACTTTTAATTATATATTACTATTTACTAATTGGCAAAACTTATATTGAAGATAATATCATCTCATTTTATATATTTGTTTTTTTCTAACCAAAATTATATCCATGTTATTATCCAAACTATTTCGAAAAAAATCTACCTCAATTATAGTAAAACAAGGTGGTGATGGAGAACACACCGGCTTAAATAGAGTATTAAACGTTAGAGATTTAACCTTTTTTGGTATTGCAGCCATAATTGGTGGTGGTACATTTAGTGCAATAGGGAATGCGTGTTTTTCTGGTGGACCTGGCGTTGTGTTTCTTTATGTGATGTGTGCTATAGCTTGTGGTTTTACCGCTCTATGTTATGCCGAATTTGCCTCACGAGTACCCGTTTCCGGTAGTGCTTATACCTATGCTTATGTTTCCTTTGGTGAATTATTTGCCTGGATTATAGGATGGGCATTGATTATGGAATATTCCATTGGGAATATTTATATCGCTTTTTCATGGAGTGGCTATTTTACCAATTTGCTCGAAAGTTTTCATTTGCACTTGCCCGAGTGGTTGACCATCAATTATAAATCGGCACAAGATGCTTTATTGGCTAACAAAGTCGGTGAAGGATTAACGGCTTGGCAAAATGCACCAACTCTTGGTGGTTTGCGTATTATTTTTGATTTGCCTGCCGTAGTAATTAATATACTTATTACCTATTTGGTTTATCGTGGTACTAAAGAGTCTAAAAACTTTAGTAATGTTATGGTATATATCAAGCTTGCTATTATTGCTTTGGTTATTGTTGTAGGTGCGTTTTATATTGATATTGAAAATTGGACACCGTTTATGCCTAATGGTTTTGGTGGAGTTATGGCTGGAGTTTCAGCTGTGTTCTTTGCCTATATTGGATTTGATGCTGTATCTACTTTAGCTGAAGAAAGTAAAAATCCGCAACGCGATTTACCACTCGGGATGATTTATTCTTTGGTAATTTGTACTGTTGTTTATATCATTTTGGCATTGGTTATCACCGGAATGGTTTCTTATACCCTGCTTGGTGTTAGCGATCCATTGGCAGAAATATTTGCATTGAA
>JAYURX010000283.1:0-1597 GCA_043755965.1 Flavobacterium sp.
GATTGAACGACAGTATGGGCGAATACGTAGCCTCACAGGTTGTGAAACTGATGATTAAGAAAGGAGTTGCTATAAATGGAGCCCAATTATTAATGTTGGGTATTACGTTTAAGGAGAACTGCCCGGATGTCAGGAATACTAAAATTGTGGATGTTGTTAGGGCATTGCAGGATTACGGAATAGAAGTTACTATTTTTGATCCTTTGGCAAAACCATCAGAAGTGCAGCATGAATACCAACTGGAAACGACGAACGATCTACCGACAGTTGCTTTTGACGCTATCGTATTAGGAGTAGCGCACGAGGAATTCACAACTATTGATTTATCGAAGTTAAAAAAATCAAATGGTGTTGTGTTCGATGTAAAAGGAGTGTTAAAGGAAACAGCAGACGGGCGACTATAATCCTTATTTTGTCTTAAGGTTTCACGCAAAGTGCGCAAAGTTTTTCGCAAAGGGTAAAGAGCTTCAGGAATTAATATTTTTATGTAATAATGATTTTTTAAAATAATGACTGAAAATGAACTATCCTATAAAATAATTGGCGTTGTAATTGAACTGCATAAGCAAATTGGACCAGGTTTATTAGAATCTGCTTATGAGAGTGCATTAGCTTATGAATTACGTTCTTTAGGATTTGAAGTTTCGCAACAAGTATCTATGCCATTTGTTTATAAAGAGGTTCATTTAGAAGTTGGATATAGAATAGATATATTGGTGGAGAATAAAATTATTCTCGAAATTAAATCCGTGGAGAATTTGGCTCCTGTCCATTATTCACAACTTTTGACCTACTTGAAGTTATCTGATAAACGATTAGGATTGTTGATTAATTTTAATTCAAAATTGGTTAAAGATTCTATACATAGGATAGTTAATGGTTTGTAGTTTTTTTTAATGTTTCACGCAAAGAGCGGAAGGAGTTTCACGCAAAGAGCGGAAAGAGTTTCACGCAAAGAGCGCAAAGAGTTTCACGCAAAGAGCGCAAAGTTTTTTCGCAAAGATTGGAAAGAGTTTCACGCGAAGAGCGCAAAGAGGTAAAGATTTCACGCAAAGAGCGCAATGGTTTACGCAAAGAGCGGGAAGAGTTTTCGCAAAGAGTTTTTGCAAAGAGTGCTTAGGTTTTTATATACTATTTAATAATTTAGTCTTTGTGGCCTTTGCGAAAAACTTTGAGTGCTTTGCGCGAAAATATATATTTTAAGTTTATTTATTTATGAAAAAAATATTAATTACAGGCGGGGCAGGGTTTATCGGTTCTCATGTGGTGAGACGATTTGTTACCAAATATCCTAATTACCACATTTTTAATTTGGATGCGTTAACCTATGCGGGTAACCTGGAAAATATTTCAGATATTGATCAATCGCCGAATTATACTTTTGTAAAAGGCGATATCGTTGATGCCGGTTTTATATATGATTTATTTCAAAAACACCAATTTGAAGGCGTGTTGCATTTGGCAGCAGAATCGCATGTTGACCGTTCTATAACCGATCCATTAGCGTTTGTAAAAACCAATGTTATTGGCACGATGAATTTGCTGAATGCGGCCAAAACAATTTGGGCAAACCACTTTGAGGGCAAGCGATTCTATC
>JAYURX010000284.1:0-8918 GCA_043755965.1 Flavobacterium sp.
TGTGCTCCGCGTTTAATCTCTCTGGCTTGTTCTGTAATGCTTGCACCACCATAAACTGCCACTGTATGTAAACCTTTTACATATTTTGAGTATTGTTTAATCTCGTTGGTGATTTGTAAGCAAAGCTCACGCGTTGGGGATAAAATTAACGCTTGAGTACTTCTGTCTTCAGCATCGATTTTTTGAATTAGCGGAAAACCAAAAGCTGCCGTTTTCCCTGTTCCTGTTTGTGCTAATGCGACTAAGTCTGTGTTTTGTTCCAATAGTACTGGAATCGCTTTTTCTTGCACTTCTGACGGATTCTCAAATCCTAGATCTTTGATCGCCAGCAGTAACGACTCATTCAGACCTAATTGTTCAAATTTATTCATATTGTATTTTAAATTGGGTGCAAAGGTAAACTTTAAATACCATAAAAGCTAATTTGTTATTTATTGATAATTAAATAGTTACGTTTTGATAAAGTTGAAAGGGATAAGGGAAAAGGGATAAGTAAAAGGTTTTACTTCAAAAAAGTTACTAATTGTCGGACTGCCAGACCACGATGACTGATGCCTGACTTCTCCTCTATCGACAACTCAGCAAAGGTTTTGGTGTAACCATTGGCAATAAATATTGGATCGTAACCAAAGCCATTAGTACCTATTTTTTCTTTTATGATTTTGCCTTTGATTATACCTGTGAATAAGGTTTGCTTACCGTTTAGATTCAAAGCAATAACTGTTTTGAATTGGGCTGAACGATTGGATTTATCCTTTAAATTCAATAGCAGTTTATCCATATTATCATTAGCATCTTTTTGTTCGCCGGCATACCGCGCAGAATATACTCCGGGTTCTCCATTTAAAGCTTCTACTTCCAGGCCTGTGTCATCAGCAAAGCAATTGTAGCCAAATCTTTCAGTGACATAATTCGCTTTGAGTATGGCGTTACCTTCAATCGTGTCGGCCGTTTCCGGAATTTCTTCAAAACAACCAATGTCTTCCATACTCAAAACCTGAATTGAATGTGGTAGTAACAATTGTATTTCCTTGATTTTATTTTGATTGTTGGAAGCAAAGACGAGTTGCATATGCTGGAATTTATAGGATGGGATTACTATGGAAATTTTCTATTTGTCTACGTAATCCTTAATCGACTTGTTATCGATAACGACGTCTTTCACTACACCTACTCCATTTTTAATGGCAATTTGGGCATAAACATTATCTTTTGCTTCACGATTACTCTCCCGATAGGCAGTTTCAGCCTTTGGAGCTTTTATTTCGTTCATGTAATAACGCTCAAAAGGATAATCAATGTGAATGCTTACCATCGGGCGTTTTACTTTTGAATTTACCAAAAAAACATTATTATCAATATAGTCAACCTTAGCTTTTACATAAACTGAATTATCTTTAGGTTCATCAACAAAAACAGATTCGACTAGAGCAAATCCGGAAGAATCGGTAAACGTTACATATATATCATCGCCATAGTTGAGTGCTTTGGTTTCTTTAGTAATTTTCCCTTTATCTTCCCTGAAATTTAGGATAATATACTTTCCTCGGAAGGCATCATAGGGATCAACAGGTGCTGTTATAAATCTAAGCACCTTACCATTAGCGGCAACATCTTCATGCTCGCTAATCATTTGGGTTGGAACGTACCATTGTGCCAGGACAATCAATACAAAAGCTACTATGTATACTGATTTATTTTTCATTCTGTTTTCTCTTTTTAAGCATATAATAATTCAGCATAAAGAAGCTGGCTCCAACCAAAATAAACAATATTCCCCTTGCCAAAAATCCCATTTCTGTATCAAAAAAGCGGCAGGTAACCAGGATTGCAATAATCAGTACACCAAAATTCAGGCGCGGAATACTGTCCGTTGTGTTTCCTTTTTGGATTTCCCTGATACCGAGGAATAACAGATAGGCATTGCAAAAAACAACCGGTGCCAATTCACTGCCTTTGGAAATAAGATAACACAATCCAAAGAACAATACAGCATACTGCATAATTTCATTGCCAGCCAATGTTTTGGCCTTCCGGAATTTGATTAGTAAGGCTAACGACAATATAAAAAGTATGGCTGTGCTATAGGTAAGCATTGATGTAAAGTCAAAATAAGCATTCGATATTTTATTCCATACGTATTTGAAGCTTCCCATGTAAAGCATAAACAGTATCCCCAATTTTCCAACAATGGCAAATCCGTTAGCAAGTAGTTTTTCGCTACGGTAATATTTAGTTTTGGCAATGAAATAAAAAGAGGTAAACAGAAAGGAATAACCAAAATAAAGCAAATCATTATTACCGGAATGACCGCCAAAACTTCCCCAACTAATAGTCAACGATGCTGCGATGAACCAATTGTGCAAAGCCCTGAAATTGGTTGCCGTTCCCTTAAGCAATGTATAATAATGAGGCATAACGCCCAATAAAAGTAACCAATAAGTGTAATCAAACGGTTTGAAATAATTCCAATAATTAGTATTGATGGCATACACCGTAATACCAATGATGAAGAGCAACGAAACCAAATTGGATGACATCAGATACACTATTGGCAGACACAAAACCATCCACGTGAATAGGAACGAAGAAAAATCACCTGCTATGTTATAGGTTTGAGCTATTAGTGAGATGGTGGCGCCAACTGCAAAAAATAAAAAGGATGCACTACTCTCTTTCCATGCCGGCGAATTGTTTTTGGAGAATAAGGAATACCCACAAAAGAATTGCCCAACAACTAAAGGAAGAAAGGAAACTATGCACTTAGAGAATCGCGACATTGAATCCCAATTGTGTGCAAAAACTAGAATTATACCCAGACTGGCCAGTATTGCACCAATAACTCCAAACGTAAAAAACAATTTTGATGTACCACTATCATCACTCTTTTTATAGTAATTGGCAATTGACAAAGCTACTTCCTCGGTGATGATATTATTATCCAGAAGTTCTTTTATCTGATCTTGAAACTTATCAGGCATATTGATTGGTTTACTGTAAATGTAGTAAAGAAGTTGAAAAAAAATATACCTAATATGATTTAAATTATTGCTACTTTTGCCAACGATTAAACACAAAGTGATTATGGTTAAAGATTTATTCGAAAGAATACAAAACAATAAAGGTCCATTAGGAAAATGGGCATCTCAGGCAGAAGGATATTATGTATTTCCAAAATTAGAAGGAGAACTTGGTCCAAGAATGACATTCCACGGAAAAGAAATATTAAACTGGTCTATAAACGATTATTTAGGCTTAGCCAATCATCCTGAAGTTCGTCAGGCGGACACTGATGCTGCTATTAAATATGGCGCTGCTTACCCAATGGGTGCACGAATGATGTCTGGTCACACTGATGCTCACGAACAATTAGAAAAAGAGCTGGCGGCTTTCGTAATGAAAGAATCGGCATACTTATTAAACTTTGGATACCAAGGGATAATGTCTTGTATTGATGCTTTGGTTACCAAAAATGATATTATAGTGTATGATGTTGATGCTCACGCCTGCATTATTGACGGTGTTCGTCTTCACATGGGAAAACGTTTTACCTACAAGCACAACGATATGGAAAGCATGGAGAAAAATCTTCAACGTGCTACTAAAATGGCTTTGGAAACCGGTGGCGGAATTTTGTTCATTACCGAAGGTGTTTTCGGAATGCGTGGCCAACAAGGAAAACTGAAAGAAATTGTTGAAATGAAAAAGAAATACAATTTCCGACTTTTAGTTGATGATGCTCACGGTTTTGGAACATTAGGAAAAACTGGTGCGGGTGCCGGAGAAGAACAAGGTTGCCAGGACGGAATTGACGTTTACTTCTCAACGTTTGCTAAATCTATGGCAAGCATTGGTGCTTTCCTAGCTGCTGATAAAGATGTTATTGATTATTTAAAATATAATTTGCGTTCGCAAATGTTTGCCAAAGCCTTACCAATGATTCAAACTGTTGGTGCCTTGAAAAGATTACAGTTGTTGAGAGACAATCCTGGATTGAAAGACAAACTTTGGGAAAACGTAAACGCATTGCAAAACGGATTAAAAGCTCATGGATTCAATATTGGGGATACCAACACTTGCGTTACTCCGGTTTATTTAGAAGGTTCTATTCCGGAAGCAATGGTTATGGTAAATGACCTGCGAGAAAATTATCATATATTCTTGTCAATTGTGGTGTATCCGGTAATCCCGAAAGGAATAATCCTGTTGAGAATGATTCCAACGGCTTCGCATACTTTACAGGATATTGAAGAAACATTATCAGCTTTTGATGCTATCTATGAGAAATTAGTAAACGGAACGTATAAAAAGATTGCCGATGCTACTACGGTAGACGTTTCGTAAATACCGAAACACATAAAAAGAAAACCATCTCAAAAGAGATGGTTTTCTTTTTATGTTCATTTTTTATAATGGATATGCCTTAATTCATCTCACCTACAAAATTACAAACCGGCATTTGCTTCATTGAGCATGTCGTTGTAGACAGTCTGGGAAATCTCTCCTATAAGTTGTGAGAGTTTTTTGTTATCTTTTCCCTTCGTCATAACAGTCAGTAAGTATGGCTTATTGGCAAGATACACGAGAGCAGATTCATGGAGCTGTTTATCAATTTGAGTTCCTGATTCACCAAATTTGTGGGCTACTCTCGTGCCTTTAGGTAAACCTAAAAGGATACCTCCTTTGAAATCACAAAGACTCAGTAATTCTCCGGCATACTCCGAATGATCCGCGGATAAGTAACCTGCATTGTATATAGCTCTCATAAAATAAGAATACTCTTTGGTATTAAATAAATACTGTGAAGCATACATATTGGGTACTTCTAAGCCAATATCAGAAAAAAGCTTTTGAAGAATTTTGGGATCTAAATTCTTTTCCAACAAGATAGTAGCATTGTTATCCGAATATTTTATCATGTAAGTAAGCAATTCTTTCACGGTATACGTTTGTCCTAATTGTATAGTTTTTGAAGCAAACGCAACATTTTTGCCCGCATTAATATGTTGGTTGTATACAAAGCTTTTATTCAAAAAACCAGGATGAAGTTCGTCTTGTTTTAAAATAGCTATTAGCACCGGAACTTTAAAGAGAGAACCCGGATCAAATCTTTCATTATCATTCACAGAGGTCCATTCATTATGAGCATACACTCTCAAATAAACTGAAGCAGTAGTAATATCCCCTACAGATTTATATCTATCAATGATTGTTGCCATTTTTTGTTTAATACCCATCAATTGATCTGATTCACAATCATCATCGACAAACATTAACGGTTTGATAAATTTATAACCATTCATTCTTTTTACATTGTAATTGCAAGTATAGGAACTGGCGGATGAGATGGTTTGTTCGGTAAATTGTCTTTCTTTCCAAAAACTGGTTAAACTGAATGTTACGACAGCTATCAGTAATGAAAGAAAAAGTAAGTGTAGAAGGGTAAATTTTTTATTCTTAAACGAAATCATTCTAGGTTATATTAAATATTTGGCAAAATTAGGTATCTTTTTTAAGAAGTTTACAAAATTAACCTCAAATTTTGAGGTTTTTACCTCTTTTATTATAACATCGTGATTAACAGAGGATGGTTCCAAAAAATTAGTAGACAATTGAAACTTAATTTAGTTAAATAAAAAAGCGGACATAAGTCCACTTTTTTAAACTATAACAGTAAGGTGCTATTGCACTTTGATGACTTTACTTTCATCTATATTAAGTGCTTTTACTACCGCTTTATAATCTTTGAAATCCAGCTTGTTGTTTTTACCGAAATAACCTGGTACAACCACAACCCTAAATATTTGATTTATTTTGTAACCGTCGCTAACGCCGGCTAAATCAAATCCTTCTAAATGCAATTCGGAGTCAAAACGGGTGAAATCATAATCGTAACGTAAATCTAAAGTACCGTCATCGAAAAAGTAGGTTTCCGGTAACGGTTTCCAAACGTCTTCCCCTTGGAAAGAACCCGATAATCGATAGACTAAAACCATATCCGAATTGAGGATTGAATGTGGGTAAGTCAATACAACGCTGTAATCGTTTGGTAAGAAGCTAACATTGGTAAATTCAAATACTTCACTGATGGTATCATAATCAGTATTGTCGTTGGTGCTGCAACTTTCGAGCGATATCATCCCGATAAAAGCTAAAATTAGAGTAATCTTTCTCATTAGTTTTTTATTTTTAAATGATCTTAATAATTTTTTTACTCTACTCATTAACTATGCCAAAGTTTTGGTTAACAATAAAATGGCAGTATTAAGTATCAAGTACAAAGTATTAAGACCAAAGGTAAGATGTATATTTTGCTAAAAAAATTATACTTTTGAGATATGGGAAGAAATAATGCCAAAAATATAAAAGCGCACAACGATAAGCTTCACAAAGCCCAAGACAAGGAAAAAGTCAAGAAAGCTTTGCGTGCTGAGCAGCTAAAGGCGATTGTAAAGAAGTTTAATGAGGATAAATCTGTTGAATAAAAAAACCTCACAATGATGTGAGGCTTTTTTATAAATATAATAGTTTACATATTACGGCGGTATTGTCCACCTACTTCAAACAAGCCAGCTGTTATTTGTCCAAGTGAACAATATTTGGTAGCATTCATTAACACTTCAAAAATGTTTTCGTTATTTATCGCAGCATTTTGTAAAGCCGCAATCTGTTCCTCTTCCATGTCGTGATAGGTTTTGTGCAAATTATCCAGGGTTTTTATCTGTACTTGCTTTTCTTCTTCAGTAGCACGGATTACTTCGACAGGTAAAACGGTTGGCGAACCTTTAGAGCTTAAAAATGTATTTACGCCAATAATTGGAAATTCTCCGGTGTGTTTTAGGGTTTCATAATACAAACTCTCTTCTTGTATTTTACTTCTTTGATACATGGTTTCCATGGCGCCCAGCACTCCGCCACGTTCCGTGATTCGGTCAAATTCCTGCAACACGGCATCTTCAACCAAATCGGTTAATTCTTCTATGATAAAGGAACCCTGAATTGGGTTTTCGTTTTTGGCTAAGCCCAATTCCTTATTGATAATCAATTGAATTGCCATGGCACGGCGTACGCTTTCTTCTGTTGGTGTCGTAATGGCTTCATCATACGCATTTGTGTGCAACGAATTACAGTTATCATAAATAGCATACAAAGCCTGTAAAGTTGTACGGATATCATTAAAGTCAATTTCTTGTGCGTGTAAGGAACGCCCGGAAGTCTGAATATGATATTTAAGCATTTGGGCTCTTTCGTTGGCACCGTATTTATTTTTCATGGCTTTCGCCCAAATCTTACGCGCGACTCTTCCTATTACGGCGTATTCAGCATCGATTCCGTTGGAAAAGAAAAACGATAAGTTGGGTCCGAAATCGTTGATGTCCATTCCACGGCTTAAATAGTATTCCACGTAAGTGAAACCATTGGACAAGGTAAACGCCAACTGCGTAATTGGATTCGCGCCTGCTTCGGCAATGTGGTAGCCCGAAATAGAAACCGAATAGAAGTTACGCACGTTTTTCTGAATGAAATATTCCTGCACGTCACCCATTAATCGCAATGCAAACTCGGTAGAGAAAATACAGGTGTTTTGTGCCTGATCTTCTTTCAAAATATCTGCCTGAACGGTGCCACGAACTTGTGACAAGGTTTTAACCTTAATGTCCTGATACACTTCCATTGGTAAAACCTGATCGCCTGTAACTCCAAGCAGCATCAATCCCAAACCATTGTTACCTTTTGGCAATTTACCACTGTATTTTGGTCTTGGCAATCCTTTTTCTTTATAGATTTCGTTGATTTTTTCTTCAACTTCTACCTGAAGATTATTCTCAATAATATATTTTTCACAGTTTTGATCGATGGCAGCATTCATAAAGAAGCCCAATAACATTGGTGCCGGACCATTAATAGTCATTGAAACTGAAGTCAGCGGATGGCTCAAATCGAAACCAGAATACAATTTCTTGGCATCATCAAGACAACATATAGAAACTCCGGCATTACCGATTTTTCCATAAATATCCGGACGCAAATCGGGGTCGTTTCCGTATAAAGTCACGCTATCAAATGCTGTCGAAAGGCGTTTTGCGGGCAAACCTGCGCTCACATAATGAAAACGCTTGTTGGTACGTTCCGGTCCGCCCTCTCCCGCAAACATTCTCGATGGATCTTCGCCTTCCCGCTTGAACGGATATAATCCGGACGCAAAAGGAAATTCTCCGGGAACATTTTCCTGTAAATTCCATTTCAAAATATCGCCCCAAGCTTGGTATTTTGGTAATGCTACTTTTGGAATTTGGGAATGTGACAAGCTTTCAGTATGCGTTTGGATTTTGATTTCCTTGTTACGCACTTTAAAGCTATAAACCGGATTTTTATATTTATTCACCTTGTCATTCCAGGTAAGGATTATTTCCCAATTGAATGGATCAAGATTCATTTTTACTCTGTCAAATTCCTTAACCAATAAGTTTAGAAACTCTTTATTATAATCATTGACATTCAAAGTATTAGCCTCAATTCCTGCTTTATCAATTTGAGCTGGTTTTTTTGAAACACTTTCAATGGTTTTATAGATTCCGTATAACTTCTGCGCTACTTCAACCTGCGTCAAAACAGTTTCGTCATACTTGCGATTATTCTCTGAAATTTCAGATAGATATCGCGTTCTGTGTGGCGGAATAACAAAAATCTTCTCGCTCATTTCACGGGTAATCAGGAACGTAGATTTTAAATCGGCACCCGTTTTCTCCACAATCTTATCCATCACTTTTTTGTAAAGTGTATTCATTCCGGGATCATTGAACTGAGAAGCGATTGTCCCAACTACCGGCATTTCGTCAGGATTAGCATCCCAAAGATTGTGATTGCGTTGGTATTGCTTTTTCACATCACGAATAGCATCCAAAGCGCCACGTTTA
>JAYURX010000285.1:0-1595 GCA_043755965.1 Flavobacterium sp.
AATCTGAAGTTGGTGCGCTTCGTCGTTTACAAAAAAGCCATCACGCATGTTTAGATTTTCACGAACAGCAATTCCCAAAATATCAGCAGCCAGCGCCGATTCCGAATCCCTGATTTCAACAGAACCGCGTGTTCCCAATTCGCCACGGGTCAAATCGATAATACCAATCTTTTTCCCAAACGAAATTTCTTTGGCAATCGTTCCGCTGCACCCCAATTCCACATCGTCCGGATGCGCGCCAAAGGCAAGTATATCTAATTTCATATCTCAAACTAAGTTATTGATTAACTCTATTTTCTTTATTCTTTATTCTTTTCTCTATTTTCTATTCCAAAATCTTCTTCATCGTCATCGATTTATTAACCGTTTCAATATATTCATCAACAGGATTACTGTCTTTTGTAATGCCACAGCCTATGAATAGTTGTGCCTTGTTTTTGATGATTTTCATACATCTCAAATTGACAAATAAATCGGTTTGCAACGTTCTGAAAGTAACAAAATCAATATTCAATTCGCCTAAAAATCCGGAATAATATTCCCGATCATAGCCTTCATTTTCAAGGATGAATTCCTTTGCAGCCTGTTTTGGTAATCCGCAAACTGCCGATGTTGGATGTAATGCGTTTATGATTTTTTTTAGTGATTTCTTAGATTTTAACCTTGCTAATATATCTGATTTAATATGCCACAAATTACCGGCTTTAACTGAATAAGAGCTTGAAATTGTAATTTCTTTGGCCAAATCTTCTAAACTATCTACGATAAAATCGGTTACTAACTGCTGTTCCATTTTCTCTTTTTCCTGCCAAATAATATTTTTAGAGCTTGTCGCCAATTGAGTTCCGGCAAGTGCCACTGTTTTTAGGGCAGTGCCATTTGTTTTCAAAAATTGCTCTGGTGTTGCGCCAAGCCAAGTACCGATTTTTGGGTGAAAAAAACAATACTTGAAAGCACCCTGATAACGGCTAATCATTTTATTCATAGTGATTTCAATATCAAAATCGGGATTGTCAATCTCCTCTTTTCTTGATAAAACTACTTTCGAAAACTGATTTTCATGGATAGCATCAACCGCTTTGGCGACTAGGTCTTCAAAAAAATCATTGCTGATTGCACTATTTAAAGCTGAAGTTTTCTTTTCAAGAAAATAATCGGACGAATTCACATTTTCAACGTATACATCAGAATGTTCCAAAGGAATAAAAGGAATTTCTTCAGCATCAAAAGGAGCAAAAACAAACCCTTTTTCTTCAAAATTTTCTAAAAAATACAGATGGTCATTCCTTTGGAACACACCTATAATTCTATCCGAATCGGGTTTGCAGAACAACGCAAAGGGCAATTGCTGTTCCTGATGGGTTTTGACTTTTATAAATAAATCAGTCATTAGCGTCTTGGTAAAATCATGTTAGTCAGTTTACAAAGCGAAATCAGTTTTCCTTCTTCATCTGTGATTTTTATTTCCCAAAGATGAATGCTTCTGCCCTGATGGATAATTTTTGCAGTACAGAAAACTGTTCCTTCTCTTTTGCTTTTTATATGATTGGCAGAAATTTCAATGCCACGGGCTTCTTGTTTTTCAGGATTGATAA
>JAYURX010000286.1:0-1593 GCA_043755965.1 Flavobacterium sp.
CCAACAACCAACATTTTTTTGAGTTTATGTGAATAAAACCAAATCAGGAAAATATAAGTTGAGAAAAATAAAACGGCGCGAATTGACACAAAAAACGATAATAGGAAAACAATAAAATTGACCGTAAAATAAACTCTCAGTTTTGTTTTTTGGCTCACCAATCGGTCGAGTTGGGATTTGTTTGGCCGATTGATTAAATCTTTTTTGCTGTCATAAAAATTATTGATAATATATCCGGAAGCAATCGTTAAGCCGGAAACAAGTACTATCATAAATAAATTAAAATCCAGGATAATATCGAGTGCGCGTTTTTTTTCAGGGGCTAAAATAAAAATAGCGGATAAGTATTGTGCCAAAACAATGATGGCAATGTTATAGCCACGAACCACAGAAAGCATACTGACAATTTTCAGAAGCAGATGTTTGGTCTTTCGGCTTAACATTTTGTTATTTGTTTAGGTGAATTGAAAACCAAAAGTACATAATTTACCCTTCGTTATGAAGCGGTAAGGTTATTATAAACTTACTGCCAATGTTAATTTTGGACTCCACTGAAATAGTTCCGTTCATCATTTCGACAGATTCTTTAACTATATAAAGCCCCAATCCTGTTCCTTTGTTTTTGTTGGTTACAAAAAACATGTCAAAAATGCGATTTTGGATATCCTTTCTGATTCCAATCCCATTGTCTTCCACTTCGATAATAAATGTGGTGTCCGATTTGTAAGTCGCAATAGAGATATATGGTTTTTGTTTATCAAAATCAGCATACTTTATGGCATTCGACAATAAATTGTTGATTATAATTTTCAATCTCAAATTATCGTTATAGAGTTTGTCAACGGATAAATGCTTTTCGATGGTGATTTTTTTTACGTCTTCAATATATTGAAGAGTGGCAATGGCATCGTCAACAATTCCAATTAAACTAAAATGTTCGAGAGTGATTCCGGTTCTTTTATTTCTGGAATAATCAATGATGTCCCGAATGAATTGGTCTTGTTTGTCTAATACACTATGCATCAGGTCTAAATAGTTTTTTGTCTCTTCCGGATCGTCTTCGGTTTTTAAAATATCTACCAGTCCTTTTAGGGAACTTATTGGCGATCTTAAATCGTGGGAAGCGCTATAGACAAATCGGTCGAGTTCTCTGTTTACAATGGTTAAATCGTTGTTTTTGGATTCTATTTCATGTTTAGACTGCATTAGCTTTTTGACCATTGTCGTATAATAAATAGTGACGCTGCAGATAATAATTAAAATAAAAAAGATATTCGAATAAATGAGATAGCCTTTAATTTCGCGGGTAGCGTCACCTAATGTGTTGGAAAAATTCCTTTCATTTACTGTAAGTTTGTCGCTAATGCTACTTATTTTCGATAAGAACTCCAGTCTTGAAGCAGCGTCTAAATTAGTTGTTTGAATTTGGTCGTGGATTTCGTAACCAATGAAGCTAAGCTGGTCAATTAGCGCATCACCCTTTTCCCATTCATCGATAGCTTTTTTAAAGAAAGAAATCGTCCCGAAATTTTGGAAAAGCCAAATCATATCATCCAAATCTTTCTCATGATTCCGGCCTGCACGCAATCCATC
>JAYURX010000287.1:0-3732 GCA_043755965.1 Flavobacterium sp.
TTTTTATAATCCTCAATTGAAGTTCCAGCCACAAAGCCAGTGAAAGACTGTATTTTATTCTGAATTTCATACAAAAAGAAAACCGCCTTGTCTTCTTCCATAAAAATGCCTTCTTCTTTAAAATCCTGATATTTATGTGCAACACCTTTAAAACGTTTGTCCAAAGTGATTTTTTGCGAATGCATATAAGCCGGATTAATAACATGCAAAAACGAATACGGATTAAAACTCAACCAAGCGGCAAGCTCAGCCGAACTATAATCATCATAGTTCCTGCAAGTGACTAACGCTACTTTATCTGAGGTAGGACGAACGGCTTTAAAAGGGATTATTTTGCTCATTTTTTAGTACTTAGTCCTCAGTTATTAGTCCTGAGTTCCTTGTGGACTATGGACTAAAAACTAATCACTTATATTATTATTTTCTAAATTGAATTGAAACCTTTTCAGCTTTTTTACTTTCTGAATAATCATAAAAACCTTCTCCTGATTTTACTCCTAGTTTTCCGGCCATAACCATATTGACCAAGAGTGGGCAAGGAGCATATTTCGGATTTTTAAATCCGTCGTACATTACGTTTAAAATTGAAAGGCAAACGTCTAACCCAATGAAATCTGCCAATTGCAATGGTCCCATTGGATGTGCCATTCCAAGTTTCATAACAGTATCAATTTCATAAACACCAGCAACGCCATTGTATAAGGTTTCAATAGCTTCATTTATCATTGGCATCAGAATTCTATTGGCAACAAAGCCAGGATAATCGTTAACTTCGGTTGGCGTTTTCCCCAATTTCACCGATAAATCCATGATGATTTTGGTAACTTCATCCGAAGTGGAATAACCGCGAATGATTTCCACCAATTTCATAATCGGCACCGGATTCATAAAGTGCATTCCAATTACGCGTTCAGGATGCACCACTTCCGCCGCAATTTGTGTAATAGAAATCGAAGATGTATTGGTTGCTAAAATTACATTATGGTCACAAACTTCGCTTAATTGTTTGAATATTTGAAGTTTTAAGCCAACGTTTTCGGTTGCCGCTTCGACTACTAAATCACTTCCAACAACGCCATCTTTTATATCGGTATACGTAATTATATTTTGGATTGTTTTGTATTTGTCCTCTACGGTGATGGTTCCTTTGGTAACCATTCTGTCAAGGTTTGAAGCAATAGTTGCCATTCCTTTTTCCAATGATTTTTCGGAAACATCAATTAATTTTACGGTAAAACCGCTTTGTGCAAAAGTGTGGGCAATTCCGTTGCCCATAGTTCCTGCGCCTATTACAGCTATTGTTTTCATTATTTTGGATTTTATTCCGCTACGCTCCATACAGTTCGGCTACGCCTCGGGTGTTTTATTTTATTTTTTTAGCCACGAATGCACGAATGATTTACTTTTCATTCATTGAATCAATTATCATATACGCCACACGTAAAGCTTCTGTTCCGTCTTGTAAAGTGACAATTGGAGTAGTGTTGTTATTGATGGCATCGGCAAACGTTTCCAATTCATCAAGAATCGCATTGTTATGGCTCACTTCGGGATTACTGAAATAAATTTGTTTGCGGTCGCCTTCCGCATTTTGCAGAATCATATCAAAATCTCCAGGCGTTTCCGGAGCTTCTTTCATTTTTACAACCTCGCAGGTTTTGTCCAAATAATCTACAGAGATATAAGCGTCTTTTTGAAAGAAACGGGATTTCCGCATATTCTTCATTGAAATTCGGCTCGAGGTAATATTGGCAACACAGCCATTTTCAAATTCAATTCGGGCATTGGCAATATCCGGAGATTGGCTCAAAACTGAAACACCGCTGGCGTGAACCAACTTCACTTTTGATTTTACGACGCTCAAAATTGCGTCAATATCGTGTATCATTAAATCCAAAACGACAGGAACATCAGTACCACGCGGATTGAATTCGGCCAAACGATGCGTTTCGATAAACATGGGAGTTTCAATCATGTCTTTTACGGCAGTAAACGCAGGATTAAAACGTTCAACATGTCCAACTTGTCCTTTGACATTATATTCTTTGGACAGCGCAATGATTTCTTCAGCTTCGTCAACAGTTGTGGAGATGGGCTTTTCTATAAAAACGTGTTTCCCTGATTTAATGGAAACTTTAGCACATTTGTAATGCGAAAGAGTAGGAGTAACAATATCGACAACATCTACGGCGTGAATTAATTTGGCAATAGTGTCAAATTGTTTATATCCGAATTCGGCTTCGATTTTGGCTCCGTTTTCGTGGTTCTCGTCATAAAAACCAACGAGTTCATATTTTTCAGATTGTTGTAATAAACGCAAGTGTATTTTTCCGAGGTGACCGGCACCTAAAACGCCAACTTTAAGCATAGGAGTAAATTTTATCAAAAGTAGCAATAAAATGGAAATTCCAATACTTAAAATTCCAAATTCCAAGAATTATTGATGGTCGTTTTTTTGGAATTTGGAATTTGTTTTTTGGAATTTTTACATCTATTTTTACGCAATAAATTACTACCCGAATTGAAAGACACTAACAAACATCAAGGACTTCGAAATCAATTAGCCAAACTATTAGAAACAAAGGGAATCACGGATAAGAATGTTTTAGATGCCATTCGTAAAATTCCTAGGCATTTGTTTTTAGATTCGAGCTTTGAAGATTTTGCTTATCAGGACAAAGCCTTTCCCATTAGTGCAGGACAAACCATTTCACAACCTTATACTGTAGCTTTTCAGAGCCAGTTATTGGAAGTAAAAAAAGACCATAAAATTTTAGAGATTGGAACGGGTTCCGGTTATCAAACCGCTGTTTTGGTCGCAATGGGTGCAAAGGTTTATTCTGTTGAAAGGCAAAATGAATTGTTTAAAACCACCTCGGCTTTATTGCCAAAACTAAACATTCGTCCCAAACACTTATCTTTTGGTGATGGTTATAAAGGATTGCCAAATCATGCTCCATTTGATAGTATCATTGTTACTGCCGGAGCACCAGTCATTCCAAAACCTCTTATGGCTCAGTTAAAAATAGGAGGCAGGCTGGTAATTCCATTGGGGAAAGGTGAGCAAATAATGACGTTGTTGATTCGTAAAAACGAAACCCAATTCGAGAAGCATGAATTTGGTGATTTTAAATTTGTACCTTTATTGGAAAATAAAAACTAACTACATGATGAAAAGATTACTCTTTTTACTGATTCCATTTGTAGGTTTTACTCAAGGATATACTTCTTATTTTACAGGAAATGCAACCAATATAACAACAACTCCGGAGTTTGGTGTTTGCATGATGGGCGGCGCAGCCGAACAAGATAATGCTATGATGTGGTTATTGCAAAAAGCGAATGGCGGAGATGTTGTCGTTTTGCGTTCTACAGGAAGTAATGGCTACAATGATTATCTATATTCCGGTCTTGGAGTTATAGTTAACTCTGTAGAAACTTTAGTAATTACTTCCGTTGCCGGCGGTACTAATCCTTATGTTTTAGATAAAGTTGCCAATGCCGAAATGATATGGTTTGCCGGTGGCGATCAATGGAATTATGTTTCTTATTTTAAGGACAATGCATTAGAGGATTTAATCAATAATCATGTTAATGTAAAACACGCTCCAATTGGCGGAACAAGTGCCGGAATGCAATTTTGGGAGGTTATTATTTTTCGGCACAGAATGGTTCTGTAACTTCAGCTCAAGCTTTGGCTAATCCTTATAATACAAATATGACTATTGGTGG
>JAYURX010000288.1:0-1590 GCA_043755965.1 Flavobacterium sp.
TTGGCGTTGATTCCGATTTATTTCATTGCTTTAATTTGGGGCAATGGTGATGCTGAAAAACGTAAAAAAGCCGTATTGAAATTCTTCATTTATACTTTAGGAGGTTCATTATTCATGTTGATTGGTTTTGCGTATTTGTATTCAAAAGCAGATAGTTTCCTTTTAGAGGATTTATACAAATTAGATTTATCGGCTACAGAACAATGTTATATTTTCTTTGCTTTCTTCTTAGCCTATGCTATCAAAATTCCGATTATTCCTTTCCATACCTGGCAGGCAAAAGTGTACCAAAAAGCGCCAACTGTTGGAACAATGCTTTTATCAGGTATCATGCTGAAAATGGGATTGTACAGTATTATCCGTTGGCAATTACCTATTGCGCCTGATGCCGCCAGAACTTATATGCCGGTGCTGATAGGATTGAGTATTGCCGGAGTAATCTATGGTTCAATTGTAGCGTTGCGTCAAAAAGATTTGAAAAAACTATTGGCGTATTCGTCATTGGCACACGTTGGTTTAATCGCTGCAGGTTGTTACACCTTAACGCTTGACGGATTAAGCGGAGCGGTTTCCCAAATGATTGCACACGGTTTTGTTATCGTTGGGTTGTTCTTTGCCGCAGAAATCATCTTCAGAAGATATGAAACCGGGAAAATTGCCGAAATGGGCGGTATCCGAACACAAACACCAAAATTCTCTTCGATGTTTATGCTTTTGGTTTTAGCCTCAGTTGCCTTACCCGGGACATTCAACTTTGTTGGAGAGTTTACTGTTTTATATAGTTTAAGCCAAATCAATATTTGGTTTGTAATCTTAGGTGGAACGACCATTATCCTGGGTGGCTATTATATGTTGAAAATGTTCCAGAATACGATGTTGGGCGAAACCAATGCCAAAGTTTTTGCAGACGTAACCACCAACGAAGCGATAACGTTAGTCGTTATCATTGCCTTTTTATTATTCTTCGGATTGTATCCAAAACCTATAGTCGATTTGGTGACGCCGAGTTTAAATGAAATTTTATCAAATATTAATAGATAGTCCAAAAAATGAATACATTAATTGCCATATCAGGTTTAGGCGTTTTTTGCCTTATTGCTGAAATCTTTAATTTAAGAAAGCTATTGATTCCGGTTGCTATTCTTGGACTGTTAGCTATTCTTGGACTTACCATTTCTGAGTTTCATACTCCGGCTTCCTTCTACAACAATATGATTGTAGTCAATAAGTTTTCGGTAGCCTTTTCAAGTCTGTTTATTATCCTGACTATATTCTTATTGGCTTTGAGTAGCGACTTTTATAAAGAGCATCCAACTAAGATTTCTGATTTTATTGCCATAAAGATTTTCCTTTTATCCGGTGCGGTTGCTATGGTTTCATTCGGAAATTTAGCTATGTTCTTCTTAGGAATTGAAGTGCTGTCTATCTCATTATATATTTTGGCGGCAAGCCGAAGACTAGACATAAAGAGCAACGAAGCCGGAATGAAATACTTCTTAATAGGTTCGTTTGCCTCGGGAATAATTCTATTTGGAATCTGCTTAGTGTATGGTGCTACAGGTTATTTTGATATGGCAGAAATCTATGACT
>JAYURX010000289.1:0-1583 GCA_043755965.1 Flavobacterium sp.
ATCGAAAAACTGACGTATGCAAGTTGGGACAGGGTTTTCGTAATCTATGATGCCATTGCAATGGGTATCCCGTTGAGCAGAATCCATGAAATCACTAAGATTGATATGTGGTTTCTGAAGCAATATGAAGAATTATATGCAATAGAAAAAGAAATTTCAAAATACAATATTACCAATCTTCCAAAGGAATTATTACTGGAAGCCAAACAAAAAGGTTACGGCGACAGGCAGATTGCGCATATGCTAAAATGTTTGGAAAGTCAGGTATATAAATTGCGTGACGACATGAACATTAAGCGTGTTTATAAACTGGTAGATACTTGTGCAGCTGAATTCAAAGCCTTGACTCCTTATTATTATTCGACCTTTGAGGCCGAAATAGAAACAGCCGCGGGAGAAACCTATGTTCACAACGAAAGCATTGTTTCAAACAAAAAGAAAGTAGTTGTTTTAGGTTCGGGACCAAACAGAATTGGGCAGGGAATCGAGTTTGATTATTCCTGCGTTCACGGAGTTTTGGCAGCCAAGGAATGTGGTTACGAAACCATCATGATTAACTGCAATCCGGAAACCGTTTCCACCGATTTTGATACGGCAGATAAGTTGTATTTCGAGCCTGTTTTTTGGGAACACATTTATGATATTATTCGGCACGAGAAACCTGAAGGTGTAATTGTTCAGCTTGGTGGACAAACTGCTCTTAAACTTGCGGAGAAATTATCCAAATATGATATTAAAATACTTGGGACTTCTTTTGATGCTTTGGATTTAGCAGAAGACAGAGGAAGATTCTCAGAATTGCTGACCGAGTTAAAAATTCCGTTTCCACAATTTGGAATTGCTGAAAATGCCGACCAAGCTTCAGCGTTGGCAGATGTTTTAGACTTTCCGTTATTAGTTCGCCCTTCCTATGTTTTAGGTGGACAAGGAATGAAGATTGTCATCAACAAACAGGAGTTGGAAGAGCACGTTATCGATTTGCTCAAAAATATTCCGGGGAATAAATTGTTGTTAGACCATTATTTAGATGGAGCGATTGAAGCGGAAGCTGATGCGATTTGCGATGGAGAAAATGTTTACATCATTGGAATTATGGAGCATATCGAGCCGTGTGGAATTCATTCAGGAGATAGTAATGCGACCTTACCCCCATTTAATTTGGGTGAATTTGTCATGCAACAGATAAAAGACCATACAAAGAAAATTGCTTTGGCCTTGCGAACCGTTGGTTTAATCAACATTCAGTTTGCGATTAAAGATGATATCGTTTACATTATTGAGGCCAATCCAAGAGCTTCGAGAACGGTGCCTTTTATTGCTAAAGCCTATGGAGAACCGTATGTAAACTACGCGACGAAAGTAATGCTCGGGCAAAACAAAGTCACTGATTTTACATTTAACCCAAAATTGAAAGGTTTTGCAATTAAGCAGCCCGTGTTTTCATTTAGTAAATTTAAGGATGTGAATAAGGCACTTGGTCCCGAGATGAAATCAACGGGTGAAAGTATATTGTTTATTGATGATTTGAAGGATGATCAGTTTTATGAGTTGTATTCGAGACGTAAGATGTATTTGAGCAAGTA
>JAYURX010000290.1:0-1581 GCA_043755965.1 Flavobacterium sp.
AGAAAAATATTAGACGAAAAAAATATTGATCCAGCAACTGTTGCCGGAACAGGAAGAGACGGAAGAATTACAAAAGAAGATGCCGTAAAAGGAGTTCCATCAATGGGAACACCAACTGGCGGAAACCGTAGTTCTGAAAGAACAAAATTGTCCATGTTACGTCGCAAAGTAGCAGAAAGATTAGTAGCAGCAAAAAATGAAACGGCCATGTTAACTACGTTCAACGAAGTGGACATGACTGCTATTTATGGGTTGCGTGAACAATTCAAAGAAGAATTCAAAACCAAACACGGTTTAGGATTGGGCTTTATGTCTTTCTTTACGAAAGCCGTGACTCGTGCACTGCAATTATATCCGGATGTCAATTCTATGATTGACGGACAAGAGAAAATCTCTTATAATTTTTGTGATATTTCCGTAGCGGTTTCAGGACCAAAAGGTTTGATGGTTCCTGTAGTTCGTGCCGCGGAAAATCTAACTTTTAGAGGAGTGGAAGCCGAAATCAAACGATTGGCAATTCGTGCCCGTGACGGACAAATAACCGTTGATGAAATGACAGGAGGAACTTTTACCATTTCAAACGGAGGTGTTTTTGGAAGTATGTTGAGTACACCAATTATCAACCCACCACAATCTGGAATTCTTGGAATGCACAATGTTGTAGAAAGAGCGATTGTGAAAAATGGTCAAATCGTAATTGCGCCCGTGATGTTTGTAGCATTATCTTACGACCACCGAATCATTGATGGTCGTGAGTCAGTTGGATTTTTAGTGGCTGTAAAAGAAGCTTTAGAAAAACCTGAAGAATTATTGATGGATAACAATGTTAAGAAAGCTTTGGAACTTTAAAAAATCATATAATTTAAAAAGCCCGTTATTATAATAACGGGCTTTTTTTTAAACTATTTTAACTATTAATAACTAACAGAAAAGTTTCCATCAGTCATAATTAAATCTGAACTAGATACTCCCTCTAAAGTTCCGGAGAAAGTTCCTATAACTGAACTTCCAGAATTTGTTGTTACATTAGAAGTTAAAGGATTTCCTTCAAAATCATTACCGCCTGGAGAAGTATAACTAAAGTTAGTAACTTTATTTGCTCCCGTTTCACCTGAATTGATAGTGAATTGTACACTTTCTCCCGGATCAGTTGAAGTTCCATTATACGCTGTAACAAATACAACTCCGCTAGCTTCTGCAGCGATAATTGTACTAAAGCTTTTAGATACGCCACCAATTTTAAAGGTGATTGATTTACCTCCTCCATCACTATCGCTTGAGCAAGAATTTAACGTAACAGTTAATGCAACTGCTGAAACAAATAAAAATAATTTTTTCATAATGTTTTGTTTTAAAATGTTATTGATTGCAAAAATATAAATTAACGTTAGTAAAACAAGTATTTTCTTAATTATTTATTGAATTGATAAACTGACAAAATCTATTTGTTATTTGTTTTATGTTTTTTGTATTTTTATCCGATATGAAGAAAACCCAAAAACAGGCAGCAATCGGATTTATCTTTATCACGATGCTTATCGATATCACGGGTTGGGGAATTATCATTCCGGTAATTCCGAA
>JAYURX010000291.1:0-1576 GCA_043755965.1 Flavobacterium sp.
CATATCAGCTGGCGATTCTTCAAAACGAACTACATCAGAATAAAAAATTTCGGGTTTACTAATTACTCCAACTTTTTGCATTACTTCTTTTAATTTTGGACAGGCTGCAAAATCTTTGGCTTTTTGCATATCTGAAACATTCAAAAATATATAGACTTTATTAGGATTGACTGTTCCTCTTGCCAAAGAACGTAATGTTAAACCACTTGCTGACCGATTCATTTCGTCTTCGTCAAATCCTTTTTTCCATACGTCATAATTTTTTACGGTATGACTTATTGCCATAACTTGAAAAGGTTCAAATACAGGAACTTCTGCTACTGGAGCTGGAGTTTCAGCAACGGCTTCTTTAGTTGTTGCTTCTTTATCACTTTCTTTTTTACAAGAAGTGAATAGCGTTAATGCTATCATTGATGTGAAAATTGTCTTCATTTTTTTGTAATTTATTTGGTTATTAATTTGCTTACTCTAATCGGTTTTCTGCTTTTCCGTTTTTACTATTTCAAGTATTCTTTCACAATCACAGATTTTGTTGAAGATGAATTTGTTCTTAATTTGAGAACTTGTTTATATTCATCAGACTTTGCAAATTTTTGAAGCTGTTCTATTGATTCCCACTCCGTAATAATTAATCTATCTGGTGTCCAATCACCTTCTGATGGAATGAGTTTTGTGTCAGGGTCGTTGTCAAATGCCTTGAAACCTGAACGAACTAAATATTTTCCTCCATACTTTTTTATAAGTGGTTCAACACCTATTCTATACTGTTCATACATAGCTGAGTCATGAACAGTAATGTCTAGCACCGAAAATATCTTCGGCTTTGTTGTTGCTTTTTGTTCTATTTTTTCAGTATTGTTTGTGCAGGAAGTGAATGTAAACATCGTTAATGCGATGATTGTTGTGAAAAAAAATTTCATAATCTATAATTTAATTGGTTAGCAATTTCCTTACTCTATTCGATTTTTTTGGCTTTGAGTTTATTATTTAAAGTATTATGCGGATTACTGAATTTTTAAAGATTATCTGGCATTCAATCCAAAATCCTGCTCTACCGATTTATACCAATCTTCATCATTAGCAGCATTCCAATCTACCCATTGTTCATCAGACATGGAGGCTCGCCAAGCTATAAATGGTTCCGCATCCGGACCAACAGGATGTCTTAACTTCCAAGTTCCACTTTCTGCAATATCTAAAATCTTATCGGCCACTAATGTAGGCGATGTAGGTGTTTTTAAAGAGGCAGCAAACAATCCGCTAAAACGCTTGGAATGAGGATAAATAGAATTTGCTGGTACTTCGATGTCTCGAGCCATGTCTGTATTAATTATACCCGGTTCCACAATAGCAACCCTAATATTAAATGGTTTAACTTCTTGTGCCAACGCCTCACTTATAGCTTCAAGTGCGTGTTTACTAGCCGCATATCCACCCAATGGACTGTTGGAAATATGACCTGCAACAGAAGCGACATTAATGATTGCTCCTTTTTGGATTTTGCGCATTAGAGGCAATAAAACCTTAGTGCAACGAAGTACGCCCAAATAGTTAGTATTCATTATAGCATTAAAAT
>JAYURX010000292.1:0-8816 GCA_043755965.1 Flavobacterium sp.
AATGCATGACGAAGTTTGTTAAAATATTCAACATCAATGCTTGATGCATTCATACAAGGTTCCGTTGATAATGATTTATAGGCGACGATTTGATTTTTCAGATCATCAATCCCATATCCTTTTCGCGTACTAACTAAAACAATTTTGGTTTTTAATTCTTCTTCAAGATGGGTAACATTGAGAGAAATCCCTTTTGGTTTCATTCTATCCGCCATGTTGATGACGAGAATAGTTGGGATTTCTAAATCTTTTATTTGGGTAAAAAGTAAAAGGTTTCTTTTTAAATTTTCAATATCCGTAATTACAACCGCAACATCTGGAAAGAGTTTATCGTTTCTATTGAGCAGCAACTCGATAACAACATTTTCATCAATTGAACTTGCGTTCAGGCTATAAGTTCCGGGTAAATCAAGGATATTGGCTTTGATAGTATTGGTTAATTTACAAAAGCCCAATTTTTTTTCAACGGTTATTCCCGGGTAATTTCCAACCTGCTGCTTCAATCCTGTCAATTGGTTGAACACCGAAGTTTTTCCGGTATTTGGATTTCCAATTAAGGCAACATTGATGTTTTGAATGCTCATGTTTACTTATTTCTCGAGGATTTCAACTTCAATCTCACGAGCGGTTTCCTTTCTGATAGCCAAATGAGAGCCATTGTTTACATTGAGATAAATTGGATCACCAAGCGGTGCAATTTGGATAATTTCAACAGTGTTGTCCGGGAAACAACCCATTTCTAATAGCTTTAGCGGGATTTTGTCCAAATCAACATTAGTAATTATCGCAATGTCTCCAATTTTTAATAAATCAACAGTGGTTTTCAATGCTTATTTAGATTGAATTAAGATTGCAAAAGTAACCATAAAAAAAGAATTTAGAATGATAATTATCAGTTTAACTACTTTTTATCATTCTCACACAGCCAATTGATATCGTCAATCAGGCGATTGATTTCTTCTTTTTTGGTGCCGTCATAAAATCCACGAACACGTTTTTGAGCATCTACCAGCACAAAGTTTTCGGTGTGAACCATATCATACAATTCATTTGGTTTGCCCAATTTTACTGCTAAATACGATTTACGGGCCATACTATAAATTTCCTTTTTGTCGCCGGTAACCAGGTTCCATTTGCTATCAACAACGCCTTTTTCCAGAGCGTATTTTTTCAAAATGGGAACGCTGTCAATTTCCGGAGTCACCGTATGCGAAAGCAACTTTACTTTTGGATTATTTAAAATTGCTTTTTGAACATTAACCATGTTAGTGGTCATAATTGGGCAAATAGATTGACAGGTAGTAAAGAAAAAATCGGCAACATAAATTTTCCCTTCGTAGTCTTTTTGTGTAATTACTTTTCCATTTTGATTGATAAAAGCGAAGTTCGCAATTTTGTGTTCCCGCGCAATATATTGTACCGTTGAATCAACTAATTCCGGATTGACATCTGCAGGATTATAAATTGGCAAGGTTTTACTTGGTTTCAAAACATTGTAAAACAACGAAATAGTTATGATAGAAAAAACCACAAAAGTCCCAATGAAAATCCTGTATTTCTTTATAATATCTAGCATTTTTTTTTACTTCGTAACAGTTCGACCTATGGTCTCGGGTGCAAAAGTACAAAAGCAAGTTATTCTATTGTAACATTTCGAAAGCAATTAAGACATATAATTCTATTTAAAAACATTTTTTTCATTAGAAAGAATAAATTTGTATCCACTAAAAAATAAACAACTGATTTATGAAGTTCACTATTCTCTCAAAAACATTGTTGACAGCAGCTATATTTACAGGCGTTGTTCAAATCAATGCACAGCAAAAAACACTGGGAATTAACTTGTCTTTAATGGACAAAACGGTAAGTCCAAAAAACGACTTTTTTAAGTTTGTAAACGGGACATGGTTAAAAAACACAGAAATCCCTGCAGATAAAACACGTTGGGGAAGTTTTGATGAATTGCGTCAAAACACGGATAAAGATGCGTTGGCTATTTTAAAAGACGCTGCTAAAAATCCAAAATATGGCTCAAATACTGATCAGGGAAAAGCCATAAACATGTACAAAGCGGCTATGGATACTGTAGCGAGAAACAAGTACGGAATTGATCCTATACGTCCGTATTTAGCAAAAATTGATGCGGTTAAAAACATGGTTGATTTGCAAAAACTGATGATGCAAGAAGAAGCAAAAGGTGGTGGCGTTGGATTCTTTGGGGTTGGAATTGGAGCAGACGACAAAAACAGTAATCGGAATGTGGTAAGTCTTGGACCTGGAGGATTAGGATTACCTGATAGAGATTATTATGTTTCTGATGATAAAGATTCAAAAGAAAAAAGAGAAAAATATGTTCTTCACGTAGCAAGAATGTTGCAGTTTTTAGGTGAAAAACCAGAGCAGGCAAAAGCAAATGCAGCTAAAATATTAGCATTAGAAACAGCAATGTCAAGCCCAAGATTGGACAGAGTTGAAAGAAGAGATGCCAGAAAACAATATAATCCAACAGCGATTTCTGATTTACAAAAAATGGTTCCATCTATTGATTGGAACACTTATTTAGGAGAAGTTGGATTTAAAAAACTGGATACTATTATTGTCAGCCAGCCTCGTTATATGGCTGCTTTGCAAACCATTTTTACTGATAACAAAGTAGAAGACTGGAAAGAGTATATGCGTTGGATGTTGGTAAGAGGTTCTGCATCGACATTATCAACTGATATTGAAACGGCAAACTGGGAATTTTACGGAAAAACATTAACTGGTGCATTGAAACAAAGACCACGTCACGAAAAAGCACTTCAGGTAGTTAATGGAACGGTTGGAGAAGCGTTAGGAAAACTATACGTTGAACAAAAGTTTCCGGAAGAAGCAAAAGGAAAAGCAGCGAGAATGATTAAAAATGTTATGCGCGCTTATGAAAACAGAATCAACAATTTAACATGGATGTCTGCAGAAACCAAAGCAAAAGCTATTCAAAAATTATACAGTTTAACGATTAAAATTGGATATCCTGATAAGTGGAAAGACTATTCAGCTTTAACAGTTAAAAGCCCTGACGAAGGCGGAAGCTTTTTTGACAATGGAAGAAATGTAGCAGAATGGAACTGGAAAAAAGATTTAGAAAAACAAGGAAAACCGGTAGATAAAACGGAATGGGGAATGTCGCCTCAAACCGTTAATGCTTACTACAATCCATCGTATAACGAGATTGTTTTCCCTGCAGCAATTTTACAACCTCCTTTTTACAATTATAAAGCTGACGAAGCTGTAAATTATGGTGGAATCGGAGCGGTTATTGGTCATGAAATTTCACATGGTTTTGATGATGAAGGGTCAAGATATAATGCAGAAGGAAATCTTGTTGATTGGTGGACTGAAGGAGATTTAACACAATTCACAGCATTAGGAACAGCATTGGCAGACCAATATTCAGCTTTAGAGCCGTTACCCGGGACGAAGGTTGACGGGAAATTTACTTTAGGGGAAAACATTGGGGATTTAGGTGGAATTAACGCGGCTTATGATGGTCTGCAATTGTACTTAAAGGAAAACGGAAATCCGGGATTAATCGATGGATATACACCAGAGCAACGGTTGTTCATTTCCTGGGCAACAATCTGGAGAAGCAAAATGCGCGATGAAGCTTTGAAAAATCAAGTAAAAACCGATCCGCATTCACCGGGAATGTACAGAGCTTATGTGCCGTTGCTAAACCTGGATACGTTTTACAGCGCTTTTGATATCAAACAAGGAGACGGAATGTATATTGAGCCAAGCAAACGAGTTAAAATTTGGTAATCAAATTCAAATTATAAATAAAAAACCTCAGTCTCGTTCAAAAACGAGATTGAGGTTTTTTTATGCTTTTTATTAGACCCGCAATACTAACCAGTGTCCAAATCCCTTCCAGAGTTATAAAGGGCCAAAACTGAATTAATATTGAAGCATAACAGGATACAGCGCCACCAATAATATTTAAGGAATAAAATAATATTCCGTCTTTTTTAATCAGGTAAAAAATATTCAGGAAGTAGGCAACGAGAACCATTCCAACACCAATGGTTCCTATAATGTCATTTGAATTCATCAAAAATTAGTTTAACAAATAGGTTTCCATAAATTTGATTACAGCCAAACGCTGGAAATCTACATTTGGTTTTTTCCTAAATCCGTGTCCTTCATCTTTTGCTTCCAGATACCAAACGGTATTTCCCTGAGCTTTTAATTTATCACGCATTTGAAGTGCTTCTGTCAGCGGTACTCTCGGGTCGTTTGTGCCTTGTACAATGAACATTGGTTTTTTAATTTTATCCGTATTGTTTAATGGTGCGATTTTATCCAGAAAAGTATACATTTTTTCGTTTCTCTCATCACCATATTCTACTCTTCTCAAATCCCTGCGGTATTCTTCGGTGTTTTTCAAAAAGGTGTTGAAATTTGAAATACCGACAACATCAACCGAACATCTGATTCTGTCGGCAAAATGAAATGCTGTGGCCAATGTCATGTAACCGCCATAACTTCCGCCCATTATCATTACTCTGTCTTTATCTAATTCGGGCTGTAAGGCAATCCAGTCCAAAAGTGCTCCAATATCTTTTACAGAATCTTCCCTTAAAAACCCGTTGTCTTTTGCAATGTAGGTTTTTCCAAAACCAGATGAACCTCTAACATTTGGGAAGATAATAGCTATTCCCATTTCGTTCGTGTAATAATTACTTGAGCCTAAAAATGATGCTGAAGACTGACCTTCCGGCCCGCCATGAATGTTTATCATAACAGGTCGTTTACCGGGAAACTTTGGGGAAGCAGGATAATAAAATCCGGAAATTTTTAATTTGTCAAAACTTTTCCACTCAATGTATTTAGGTTTCGACATGTCTTCCTTTTGCATTTCGCCCAATTCACTCTCTGTCCAGCGGACAATTTCGTTTGAGCTTAGAATAAGCTGGTATACATCTGAAGAAGAATCTGCCGTTGATTGTGTAAAAAAGAGAGAACTACCATTATTTGTAAAACTAATTCCACTAATTAATCCAATAGGAATATTTTTTACTTCGTTAAATTGCCTATTTGCCGTATCCATTAAATACAGTTTATTTAAACCGGCTTCATTGGTAACAAAAGCCAATTTTGTTTTGTCTTTTGTCAAAACATATTGGGTAACATCCCAAGGAATTTTTGAAGTGTAATACGAAATCTTTTTAGACGACAAATCCATCGTTGCCAATCGTTGAAATTCATTATCCTTATCGGTTACAAACCAAATTTCATTTTGATTTGATGAAAATTTCGATCTGTTCTGAACAATGCTTTTATCGGTTCTGTTGGTAACTTCAGATAATTTGGAAGTGGCAATATCAAACCTCCAGAGGTGCGATTCATTTGCGGATACATATTCTTCTACCAAGAGGCTTTTTTCATCGGGTGCCAGATCTCCAATTCCCCATCCGCCGCCTTTAACCTGCAGTATGAGTTGGGTGCTTTTGGGATCATTGGCATTCATATAATAAATGTCGCGATCACCACCGTTTCTTTTTGTTGAGGTAAAGAAAAAACCTGAGCCGTCTTTTTTCCACACCACATTACCATTTTGAGACCTTCCGCCATCCGTTAGCAGCGTCGATTGTAAGGTTTGTAAATCCAAGGTGTAGAGTTGTCCAAATTCGTTTCCTCCAACATCTTTAGAATAAATTATATAGTCACCTTTTGTTGGCTCATACTGCGCATTACTCATTGGCTCATCAAAAAAAGTGATTTGTTTTCTTGTGCCTAAAGGTTGCGAAACTTTATGAAATTGAGGCGTCGAACCAAAACGCGTTGCAATTATAATTTCATCTTTTAAAGGATTGATTGCAGTTAAAGAAGCACCGCGGGCTTCCGTATATTTCTTAACCTGATTGGCTAAATCTTTTGATATTTCCGGAATGTTTTCGGTGATCAAATTTTCATTTGGGACAATGAGATTTTTATTTTGTTGTCCAAAAACTATTGCCGATGGCAATAGCAGCACTAAAAAAAACTGTTTTAAATTCATATGGTAAGTGTTAAAGTATCTCAAAGATAAATTTTTAAAGCGTGCCGAATTTATATTTTAAAATATTTTCGGCCTTATCGGATAGAATTGTTTTCCCAACCGATATTTTTGTTTGATCAAATTCAGGTAAAGGTAAATGTAGTTCCAAAGCTTTCTGGGTGTAATATTCCTTTCGTGTAGGATGAAATGGCGCCACTGCATTGAAAGTTTCGTTCCAATCCCAATTGTCATTGCTTTGCCAGTTCGAGCTTTGCTCTCGTGTCTGAGCCTGTCGAAGAATCGTTTTGATGATTCCGATACAATCCGTTTGATGGATTAAATTGATTGGAGCCTCCGGATTTTTAAGATCTTTTCGACCGGCCAAAAAATGTATAGGATGGCGGTCTTCGCCAATCAATCCGCCAAAGCGAATTACAGTAGTTTTAAAATTTGGATTACTTTGCAAAAGGTTTTCTGCTTCCACTAATTGTTTTCCGCTTTCAGTATCAGGATTTGGTTTTGTTGCTTCTGTAATAACAGAATTGTCATCATGATAAACCGAAGTTGAGCTAATAAAAACAACCTTTTCAATAGTTGATTTTTCGATAAACGGAATCAGATTTTGAACTTTTTTAACAAAGTTTTCGCTTAAAGCGCTTCGCAATTTGGGTGGAATATCAATAATCAGGATTTCTGAATTTGCCAGGAACAAATCGATTTCTCCTTTGATATTCGTTTCCGATAATTCAATTTGGAAGGGTTGAATTCCACTGTTTTCCAGCACTGAAATTTTCTCTACAGAAGTTGTTGAGCCCTTTATAGAGAAACCATTTTCCAACAACGATTTTGCTAAAGGCAAACCCAACCATCCGCAGCCTAAAATAGAGATTTGATTATTGTTTTTTGAAGCCAATTTGTTTTCTTTCTTTTTGTTTATTATTGGTTTCATCTTTTTGTATCAGATAGTTTAGAGCTTCATAAATATCGCCAAAATTTTTATCATATTTGGACTCTAATATAGATAAACGATCGTTAAAATCTTTTTGTTCAAGAGCGTGTTTCCTAATCATCACAAAAGTTCGCATGATGGCAACATTAACGTTAATAGCAATATCTGAATTAAGAATGCCGCTTAACATGGCAAGGCCTTGTTCGGTAAAAGCATAAGGAGTTGTTTTTATATTTCTTTTTTCTTGAGATGCGGTCACAAATTGTGACCGCATATTAGCCCAATCTTCTCTAGTTAATTGGAACATAAAATCGGAAGGAAATCTTTTCAAATTCCGTTTGACGGCTTGGTTTAATGCCTTTGTTGGTATTTCATATAGCTCAGCTAGGTCAAAATCTAACATTACTTTTAGATTTCTGATTTCATATATTTTAGATTGTACAGTAGCAACTTTGTTCATACTTTTAACAGTTGTTAATGTACGAATATAGTTATAATTATTTTAATTGAATTTATCTTAAGCTGTCAACGGCAACAGACAAACTGTCTCTTCGCTGATAATAATTTCTCATCGCTGGCGTTTCAGCCGGAATTTTGAACGAAGGTTTTATCTTCTGTCTGATAATCACCGCATCATTCAAAACAAAAGGCGTTGGTATCATTCCGGGTTTTCTTTGAGTCATTTTCAGCAACCGATTTGCCAGCAAATCAAAAGAACTTTCCACTAAATCTAAGTCCAGATTTTGTGAATTTGAGGTTGAGAATTCTAATTCTAACGGAAGATTATCCACAACATAATAGGTCAGCAATTTGCCGGAAGTTTTAGAAGCAATATTGCTTTTAAAATTTATGGATTTTACGCCATTGGCTCTAAGATTATTGATTTGAGTATCATTGTTTACAAAAATATCATATCGGTTTACGCCGCGGTTTGGCGTGATTTTTATTTTGTACAAATGCTGATTTCCTTTAACTGTATCCCGAAGAAATTCAATGGTTGGTTTGGGAATAGCTGCCAACGGTGCATCAGCCATAAAAGTATATTGTGAGCCATATTTGCTATACAATTTATTCGAATTTAAAGCGGTGGCTGCTTTTGGCTTTTCACCTAAATAGATTTTCGTCCAATCGTCAAGATTGGTATCATAGGTTGCCCAATTTGCCTTGTTTGAATCACCATTTAAAATATAAACCAAACTATTTGGCTTTGCTTTTTCATTAGTATAATCCGAAGCTTCGTGCGCTTTGATAAAAAATCCAATAGCAACCACAATAAAAACGGTGACCCAAATTCCTTTTTTGGCATACGAACCAAAAATGGGCAACAATAAAGTAAAACTCAAAACCGTTAGCAAAGCACTTCCAACCAGGATTTTTAGTCCTAAACCAATTGGAAACATTTGAATAAACGGCACTAAAATTATCAGTGTTGGAATAGCCATTAGACAATTTAAAACCCAACCCGATTTTTGCGTAAGCACATAAAATCCCAGCATCAGCGAACTGGCAATAACCGGAATAATCAAAAATCCCGCGCCTTGTAATTTGAACGCAATTCCAAGATTGATAAGCAGCCAAACAAATAATGGCGCTACCATCTGGCTCATCTCCGGATTTCGTTTCCCATCATTATGGTAAAACAAAAAGCAAATCGCGATAGTCAAACTCACAAAAGCATAAATATAATCGTGACCATTATAGGTAAATCCATGAAGAATGTCGTTGTATTGCGGATAGAAATTCAGCAACAATTTCCAACCCACATAAGTAACTAAACCTGCCGTGACAAGCGAACCTAATAGCGGAACAAATCCTTTAATGATTTCGTCCAGGCGCAAAGCACGTTTA
>JAYURX010000293.1:0-1566 GCA_043755965.1 Flavobacterium sp.
TCGCCCTGCCAAAATAATCTCGGGATGATACCCTTTTTCCTGTGCTTTTTGTGCCAGATAATACGGATCAACACCAATGCAATGCCCACCAACCAATCCCGGTTTAAAAGGAAGGAAATTCCATTTTGTCCCGGCTGCTTCCAATACCGCGTGGGTATCAATTTCCAGCAAATTGAAAATCTTCGCCAATTCGTTTACAAAGGCAATATTGATATCACGTTGTGAGTTCTCTATCACTTTAGCCGCTTCGGCCACTTTTATTGAAGGTGCCAAATACGTTCCTGCAGTAATAACCGATTTATATAAGTCGTTTACTTTTTGCCCGATTTCCGGAGTGGAACCTGAAGTTACTTTTAAAATTTTCTCTACCGTATGTTCTTTGTCTCCCGGATTTATTCTTTCCGGAGAATAGCCTGCGAAGAAATCAACATTGAATTTTAAGCCGCTGACTTTTTCTAAAACCGGTATACATTCCTCTTCGGTCACGCCAGGATAAACGGTAGACTCATAAATTACAATATCTCCTTTTTTCAATACTTTCCCAACTGTTTCACTCGATTTATATAAGGGTGTCAAATCGGGGCGGTTGTTTTTGTCAACCGGAGTTGGAACTGTTACAACATAATAATTACAGGTTGCTATATCCTCTAAAGTACTGCTGCAAAACAAACCATTCGAATCTGAAAGAGAAAAAACAAGCACATTGTTCAATGTATCCGTATCAATCTCTAAAGTCGAATCAACACCTGCGTTCAACTCCTGAATCCTATTGGTATTAATGTCAAATCCAACAACCGGATATTTGGTCGCAAATAATCTCGCCAGTGGTAAACCAACATATCCTAATCCAATAACGGCAATTTTAATATTCATTGTATTTATTTGTTCTCTGTTCTCTGTTCTCCCTGCCGGCCGGCAAGTGTTCTCTGTTGAAAATTATGTTTTCCAATTTTCTTCAACCTATTTTATAAAAGTAAAAATTTTTTGCTCCTAGTACATCGTATTCATTAATGTATTTTAAATTGTCAGGAATTAGCCCTTCATATAAATGATTTATTTTCTCTAAATGTGCTTTTGTTTCCAAGCACTAGAATGACTGAAAACTAAAAATCTAATAAATTCTGCTTTATATCTTTTTCTACCATAACCCTCCACAATATTTGAAACTACAGAATCAGATGATCTTCTTAACTGACTTCCTAGCTCATAGAGCTCATGCTTTGGCAACAGTAGTGATGAAGGATGAACTTCATAAAATAAAGTCAAAGCAATCTTATAAATATCTAAATCTTTATAACTATTCATTTCAATTAATGTTTAACCGATAACTGACAACCGACAACCGATAACCGATAACCGATAACCATTATTCAAATTTATTCCAATTATTTTCAACATACTTTATGAAGTTGAAAATTTTAGCTCCGAGAACATCATAGTCATTTTGAAGGAGTTTAACTTCATTTTCAAAATCCGGATAGAGGAATTGTATCTTTTCAAAATGACATAGTGTTTCTAAATTACTGGCGTGAGAATATGTCAAAAATTTAATAAAATCAGCTTTAT
>JAYURX010000294.1:0-1560 GCA_043755965.1 Flavobacterium sp.
GGTTGTCTTCCACTTCAAGCGACTCAAAGTCGCCTACTTGTTTTTGTTCCAATTTAACAATCTTGGAGCCTTTTACTTTTTCTTTCTTTTGGGCATATGTCAGAACAGTAAGAAAAAGGAAACTTAGTGTAATTATTTTTTTCATGAACTTACCATCTATGTTGTGTCAAAAATAGAAAAAAAAACATCCCAATGACAATTGGGATGTTTTATTAACTTATTCTTTTGAAACGCTTCCTCCGGAACTTTCTTCCTTAGTAACAGTTTTGGGAGAACTGCTGTAATCGATGGAGCTTCCGCTTGATGCTTTAGCATTTAAACTCACTAATGGATTTACATCCGTTGAACTGCCGCTTGTTGATTCTGAAACGACCTCGTTAACTAATAAGCCATGAGCGTCAATTTCGCTTCCGCTTGAAGAATCAGTTGTAAGTTTTAGCGCTTTTCCTTTTACAGTCAGGCTGCTTCCGCTGCTGCTTTCGCAGCTGACAGCGTCAAACTCCAGGCTTAAATTTGCTTCGCTTCCGCTGCTGGTTTTTACCTCAATTTCGGTTCCGTTAAAGGTGTTTTTTGTACTAACTGAGGAACCACTTGTGGCTTCAAGTGAGGTCAATGAAGGCAGTTTAACACGAATGTTTTTTGCTGTAGCTTCATCAATATTTCCATCTGTAGTGATCGTAAGCGTTCCGTTTTCCACTCTGGTAGTTATGTGCTCCTGCAGGTTTTGATCGGCTTCTACTTCAACAAAATAGTTGTCAGCCTGTTCCAATGTTACATTTAAACCGCGACTTACGTCTACCTTTGAAAAATTACCTTCAACGTTGCGTTTTTCGGTTGTTACGTTTCCGTTACCGTCAATGCCATTGCCTAAATCAAAACCAGTGTGACATGAGCTAAATAATGTTGCTGCTATAGTAGCGGCAATTACTTTTGTGCAAAATACTACGAACTTTACCATGATTATTTTGTTTTAACTATTACTCCGTTTTTGTCAACAGTAAGTGTTGTTTTTTTGTTATCAGAATCTTTTTTTTCTGTTTTGGTTTCGGTAACAATCTTGCCATTCACCTTTACCGTTACCACGTCTGTGCTGTCATTTTCATTTGTAATAGTCACTTCTTCACTATCAACATCCCCGTATTCATTTTCTTCCGGCGGGCAGTTCAGGCATTTTACCTGAGTATCTTCCACTTTATAAATGTAGTCTTTTGAACTAAAATGTAAATTGAAGAAATCATTGCTTGTCACGTCATAATCCTGAACGCTTTCGTCTGCTTTGAACAAAGTTCCTTTTGGTAAATACAGGTACAATTCTACTTGTTGACCTCTGAACTTATTGGCCACATCAGTCAATAAATAATTGTCTAAAATTAATTGGTTTCCTTCAATTTTATATCCGTATCTGATTTTTTCTGCACGGCTTCGGGCATCCACTGCTGATTTTCCAACTGCCAATCGTTCGATTTGAAGATATGGCAAGGCTTCTTCAGTTTCCATGATTTCCAATGTAACATTGTTAGAATAGATAATTTCCTTATTATTCTCATCCTGAGTTAGTCT
>JAYURX010000295.1:0-1559 GCA_043755965.1 Flavobacterium sp.
CTTATGCGTTTTATGTTCAAGCTAAAGATGCTGCCGGAAATGTTTCAACAGCAAGTAATACTGTAACTGTTACAACTTTAACTCCAGATACAACGGCTCCAACAGCTCCAACCTTATCTGCCTCAGGAACAACTACTACAACTACGAATTTATCCTGGTCAGGCGCAACAGATAACGTTGCCGTAACTGGATATGATGTGTTTAGAAATGGCTCTTTATTAGGCTCAACAACTAGTGCTACAACTTATGCAGTGACTGGTTTAACTGCTTCGACCTCCTATACATTCAATGTTAAGGCCAAAGATGCTGCCGGAAATGTTTCTGCAAACAGCAATACTGTGAATGTTACTACACTTGCGAATACAGTAACTTATTGTGCTTCTCAAGGTAATAATACTAACGATGAAAGAATTGGCAGGGTCATTTTTGGTACCATTAACAATCCTTCAACAGGGACTGCGGGTTATGAAAACTTTACCGCACTTTCAACAAATGCAACTAGAGGAACAGCTAATACAATAACTATTACCCCTACATGGACTGGTTCCAGCTACAACGAAGGTTACGCTGTATTTATTGATTATAACCAAGATGGTGATTTTGCAGATTCCGGTGAAACTGTTTTCACAAGGACAAAAACAAGAACAACACCAGTTTCCGGTACATTTACTATTCCAGCTTCAGCAACACTTGGAGCGACAAGAATGAGGGTTTCTATGAAATATAATGCTGTTCCAACGGCTTGTGAAACATTCACATACGGACAGGTAGAGGATTATACTGTAAATATTACATCATCAGCCAGAATAGATGAAGTGAGCATTGCTGGAATCTCTTTCAACTTGTATCCAAATCCTGTAAAAGGTGATATTTTAAACATTACTGATCTTGAATCACCATCAACTTATAGAATTTTCAATATGATGGGACAAGAATTAGGAAGTGGTAAAATTGAAAACGAAAGTATTTATGTTGGTTCATTAAAAACAGGAACTTTCTTAATTGAAGTTTCTGATGGAACCTCAACTTTGACAAAACGTTTTATTAAGGAATAATATTTATAAGAAAAGACAAAGCCATACTGAAAAGTGTGGCTTTTTTTATATTTGATATTAAGGGGAGCATTGCCCCTGGCAAAGAGGTATGCAAACGGTAGTTTGCTAACGTCACTGATAATTTTTTCACAAAATCACTCCAAGCCACATCGTTTTTGCTACTTTTAGCCCTTTAAAAAAATCAGCTATAAAAATGAAGAAATTACTTTTTTTAATCGTTATCACCATGAGTATAACAGCATCAGCACAGGAAGTTTTATTGCCGGAAACCTTATGGAAATTGGGCAGGCTAACCGCTCTTGGAATTTCCAAAGACAAAAAAACAATTGTCTATAAAGTCTCAACACCAATTGTTGCAGAAAACAAATCCAATTCGAAGTATTACACCATTCCTGTTACGGGAGGAAATCCTGTGGAAGTTCAGGAAGCGGAAACTAAAGATTTACTTTCAGATAAAAACGTTTCTCCCGACGGAAAATACATTTTATCCAATGCTGAAGTTAA
>JAYURX010000296.1:0-8722 GCA_043755965.1 Flavobacterium sp.
GCTTAAAAATACACCAATGAACTTCGATAGAAAAGACTTATCCAATTTCCAGTTGCTGGACTTATACAAAAGATTGCTAAAACCAAGGCTAATCGAAGAGAAGATGCTAATTCTGCTGCGTCAGGGAAAAGTATCCAAATGGTTTTCGGGCATTGGGCAGGAAGCTATTTCTGTTGGGATAACTGCTGCTCTCGATAAAGACGAATACATTCTTCCGATGCATAGAAATCTAGGGGTTTTCACAGGTCGTGATATTCCGTTGCACCGTTTGTTTTCACAATGGCAAGGTAAAGCGACTGGTTTCACCAAAGGCAGGGACAGAAGTTTTCATTTTGGCACACAAGAGTTTACTATTATCGGAATGATTTCGCACTTAGGTCCGCAACTAGGTGTTGCTGATGGAATTGCCTTAGCCAATAAATTAAAAAAGAACGGGAAAGTAACTGCAGTTTTCACCGGAGAAGGAGCAACTTCTGAAGGTGATTTTCACGAAGCATTGAATATAGCAGCTGTTTGGGATTTGCCGGTTCTATTTGTGATTGAGAATAATGGTTACGGACTTTCAACACCAACCAATGAACAATACCGTTGCGAAAACCTTGCAGATAAAGGAATAGGTTATGGCATGGAAAGTCATATTCTTGACGGAAATAATATATTAGAAGTCTATACAAAAATAGCTGAACTTAAAGCTTCTTTAGCTGAAAATCCAAGACCCGTTTTATTGGAGTTTAAAACGTTTAGAATGCGTGGTCATGAAGAGGCGAGTGGTACCAAATATGTTCCTCAGGAGTTGATGGATATTTGGGCAATGAAAGATCCAATTTCAAATTATAAAGAATATTTGCAACAAATAAGTGTTCTTTCAGAAGAAGAAGATGAGAAGATTACGAAAGCTATCAAGAAAGAAATAGATGAGCATTGGGCAATCACACAAGCCGAACCAGAGGTTACTGCTAGTTTAGGAGAAGAATTAGGTGATGTTTACAAACCGTATGATTTTGAAGAAGTTAATCCTTCGGATAAAGTAGAAAACATTAGAGTTGTTGATGCGATTTCGAATGCGTTGCGCCAATCAATGGAACGCCATGACAACCTGGTTATCATGGGACAGGACATTGCTGAATATGGTGGCGCATTCAAAATTACGGATGGTTTTGTAGCTCAGTTTGGAAACGAAAGAGTTCGCAATACGCCAATTTGTGAAAGCGCCGTGGTTTCTGCCGGAATGGGATTGTCTATCAACGGATACAAGGCAGTTATCGAAATGCAGTTTGCCGATTTCGTTTCAACAGGTTTTAATCCAATAGTGAATTTATTGGCTAAACAGCATTACCGTTGGAATGAAAAAGCCGATGTTGTAGTACGTATGCCTTGCGGTGGCGGTACACAGGCCGGACCTTTTCACTCTCAAACGAATGAAGCATGGTTTACCAAAACCCCAGGACTCAAAGTAGTTTATCCAGCTTTTCCTTATGATGTAAAAGGATTATTGAACACAGCAATCAATGACCCAAACCCGGTGATGTTTTTTGAGCACAAACAATTATACCGTTCCGTTTATCAGGATGTACCTTCGGATTATTATACCATTCCGTTTGGAAAAGCAGCTTTATTAAAAGAAGGATCACAGGTAACCATTATTTCGTTTGGCGCAGGCGTTCATTGGACATTGGACACATTAAACAAACATCCTGAAATCAGTGCTGATTTATTGGATTTGAGAACACTGCAACCATTGGATACAGAAGCCATTTTTGCCTCCGTAAGGAAAACCAACAAAGTAATTATTCTACAGGAAGATACGCTTTTTGGTGGCGTAGCCAGTGATATTTCGGCTATGATTATGGAGCAATGCTTTGAGCATTTGGATGCGCCGGTAAGAAGAGTTGGCAGTTTAGAGAGCGCTATTCCATTTGTAAAAGCATTGGAAGATCAGTATTTGCCAAAGGAAAGGTTTGAAAAAGCCTTGTTAGAACTGCTGGCATATTAAATTATTGTATTGTAATGATCATCAGCTACCCTTGAATGCAAATAGTGCAAACCAATGGGTTTCTCGCTAAATTTTATAGTTTACTTGTTTTTTTTAAATAATCTAATAATTTTTTGTCTTGTGATCTTCTTTTGACGATCAATAAAATTATTAAGTTAAAAACTACAGCACCAATAATGCTTATAATAATAAATTTGTCCAACATTGTTTCGATATTTAAGAGTTTACCCAAAAAGTGTATAAACATACAAAAAAATAAATTCCTATATTAATTTTTTGTTAAAATAATGTGAATATGGCGTTAATTTTATCATTTTTTTCTTATGTAACTTAAATCATCTGTTATTCCGGTAATTTTACGAAGATTAATTAACAAGACTACGATTACGCTATCAAATTTTGTAATCGTTCCTGAATAATCTGCAATGGGGAAGCAATAGCATTGATGTATTGAAAATTGCCGTCACGTTGGTTATTGATGGAAAGTTGTATCGGGCAGGCTTCGCTTTGAACCGCATTTACCTTAAATATATTTCTTTTGGCATCATAAACCACATAAGGCGCACCCGATGAGCCAAATCTAAAGTAGCCTTTGATCAAGTAACGAAATCCTTCGAGATTATAGTTTCCGCCAATGCGGTCTTGAAATAAAGCAAAATGTTCGGTAAAACCTTCTATCTGTGCTTTGTTCAGTAGTTTCCCAATCTCACTCATTGGTGAACTTTGCAGGCAATAATAGTTTTCCTGATTGTCTTCTAAAATGGTGTAATCTACTTCAAGACTTGGCATTGCATCAATGACAGCCTGAGCTGTATCAATAATTTTATATAAGGCAATGTCTTCATTATAAAAAGCTTCCACCAATTCTACTTCAACCAAAAAGGTATGACGCTGTATCCCTGGCTCAGCAAAGGAAGTTGCTGCATCGAAATGAGCAGAAAGCTCCGGATTATTGTAAAACAAACTATCCCTGAACTGGATTACCAAATGAGGCCTACATAATTTTCGCTCCATCATTGTACACCAGCGTGTATCAAAGTTGATTTGCTTCAGCAAGCTGATAATACTTTGAAAATCCTCCGGCTTGTTAATAACAGAATAGCGTCTTTCTTCTCCATAGCCCATTGGATAGCAACTTTCAAAAAACTGCCGCTGTTCAGAATTAAGATGTGGAAAGATATCAGTAAGATAGGTCACATTGTCAATGGACTTGAAAATAGTAGCTTCCACCTTCAGATTATGCGCCACCGAAAGGATATAGCCATTGCCAATGTGAAAGGCGCAGATATTGTTCTCAAAATGACGTCGGTGCGGTTCATTGCGATTCTGAATCCACATAATCCGGAATAGCGGAGAGGTTTGCTCGTGAGTTAACTCTAATTGTTTCTGAAGCATGTTGTTTCTTGTCATTAGATCCTGGCTAAATTGTTGTTTGTGCTTTTCAAAGATAATAAAGAAAACAAACAATAGTTAACAGTAAATTTTGAATTTAAATATTTAGTACCTTTACGTTTGAAAGAAATAAAACTCCCCATTTCTTAGCCTGTTTGTCAAATCACATTTCTTGGCCGCACTAATTCAACGAGTGGTTTACTAACAAATTAAAACACCAATAGTATTACGGTGAGAAAGCCTGATTGAAATCAATAGAATAAATACAGTATTAATTTAAAAATAAGAAGTTATGCCAAAGTATGTTATTGAAAGAGAAATTCCCGGAGCCGGTGATTTAACGCCTGAGCAACTAAAAGGAATTTCACAAACCTCGTGCGGTGTTCTAAGTAAATTAGGCCCACAAATCCAATGGGTGGAAAGTTTTGTTACAGATGACAAAATTTATTGTGTCTATATTGCACCCAATGAGCAACTGATAAAAGATCATGCTAGTCAAGGCGGATTTCCTGCCAATAGCATTTCTGAAGTCAAGGCAATAATCAATCCGGTTACTGCTGAATAATACTAAAACCGAAACTGTTTCGTTAAAGATAGTTTCGGTTTTTTATTACTCCTAAAATGGTTAGCATTCGACTAACTTATTAACAAGAAAATAGTTCATAAATAAAGTTATCTATTAGTTTCTCAAGTAATTAATTTGTTAAATTTGAGGCTGATAGCAATAAAATCAGTACTAATCATTTCCCCGCATGATTAGATTTTATAATGCTTTGTCACTTCAACTTTACCATTATGAACGAAAAAAATCTTTTCAAATCGGCTATTTTAACTTTAGTTATTGTAGTCACGGTTGTCTTAAGTTTTGAAATTTATTTACGAAATAAAGGCGTTGTCATAGATTATGATGATGGTTCATCGCTTTGGTCCGATAAAAGGGCAATGGTTTATGAACCATCCGATAAAGCTATTGTTTTTATCGGTTCGTCCCGCATTAAGTACGATCTTGACCTGCCCACATGGAAGAGTTTGACCAATGTTCATCCGATACAATTAGCCATTGAAGGAAGCTGTCCGCGACCTATTTTAGAAGATTTGGCCAACGACCCAAATTTCAAAGGAAAGTTAGTTATTGATGTTACTGAAGGATTATTTTTTTCTATGGCGCCGCCCAATTTGGAAACGGCCGTTGAGCGTATAAAATACTTTCACGACCGAACGCCAGCACAATTGGTAAGTTTTGAATTAAACAAAATCCTTGAGTCACAGTTTGTGTTTTTAAACAAGGATTATTTCTCACTAAACGCGCAACTTGATGGTTTAGGAATACAAAGCAGACCAGGAGTTTTTATGATGCCTTATTTCCCGAGGGATTTTTCTATGATTACTTTCGATAGACAACACTACATGACTGATGCGTTTGTAGCCAACACTGCGGAACGCAATCAGGTAAAAGGCAATTGGGTTTTCTTTGCCAAAATGGCGATGAGCGCACCACCAACGCCTCCACAAGTATATGATGCCATCTTTAAATCGGTTACCGAAAACATCAATAAGATAAAATCGCGTGGAGGAGAAGTAGTATTTGTAAGAACACCATCGAGTGGCGATTATTATAAAGGAGAAAGCATGGGTTTTCCCAGGGATAAGTATTGGGAAAGATTGCTAAAAGAAACAGATTGTCCGGGAATTCATTTTATGGATTATCCGGCTATGGATCATTTTGATTGTCCGGAATTTTCGCATTTGAAACTTTCAGATGCTGTGCTCTTTACTAAAGCATTTTTTAATGAATTGAGTAAACAAAAGGGTTTTACCTATTTGCAATCCAACAATCCACAAACTAACTAAACCCAGGCAATTATGGTATTCAATTCCTATACATTCATCGCATTCTTTATACTAATCCTTTTTCTGCATAACCTGCCAATTCCCTGGAAAACAAAAAAAATAAACTTGCTGTTGGCTAGTTATATTTTCTATGCCGCTTGGAATCCTCCATTCATTTTGTTGTTGTGGATGTCCACCGTTATTGATTTTTATGTCGGTAGAGCATTATACACTCAGCAGAATCCACATAAGAAGAAACTTTTATTAGTCGTTAGTTTGATTGGTAATTTGGGAATGCTTTGTTTCTTCAAGTATGGCACGTTTTTACTAGACAACTTTGTGGCATTGAGCCATGCTGTAGGATTTGATTTTAATCCGGCAAAGCCCAATATTATTCTTCCGGCAGGGATTTCGTTCTATACGTTTACAACCTTATGTTATACCATTGATATGTATAAAAAAGAAAGTAAGCCCGTTAAATCGTTGTTGGATTTTTCGTTGTTTGTTACCTTTTTTCCACATCTGGTTGCAGGCCCGATTGTTAGGCCGCCACAATTGGTGCCTCAGTTTGAAAGCCCAAGAGTCGCTTCACGCAAGCAAATGATGGATGGTTTATTACTGCTCACTTTAGGATTATTTATGAAAGTAGTCCTGGCCGATAGTATGTTGTCATCCACGGCTGATTCGGTTTTTGATAGTCATGATATGTTACCAATGTTAGACGCCTGGATAGGTGTTCTTGCTTTTTCCGGACAAATTTTTCTCGACTTTGCAGGTTATTCTACTTGTGCCATTGGCGTGGCGCTTTGCCTTGGTTTTGTATTGCCTCAAAACTTTAATTATCCGTATGCAGCTATTGGGTTTACAGACTTTTGGCGACGCTGGCATATTACGTTGTCCAGTTGGTTAAGGGATTACCTCTATATTCCTTTAGGAGGAAGTCGTAACGGGAAAGCCAAAATGTATTTTGCTTTAATGATGACGATGCTTTTAGGAGGTTTATGGCACGGAGCCAATTGGACTTTTGTGGCTTGGGGTGGATTACACGGTTTATATCTTTGGCTAGAAAAATTCTTTACCGATAGAAGAGGAGTGAAGGCCGAAAGCAATTTATCAGCTAATACGTTAACCAACTTTTGCTATGCCATGCTAACGTTTATGTTAGTCAATATTACTTGGGTATTCTTCCGCTCTAAAACGTTTACAGGTTCGTGGGCATTACTGCAATCTATGTTTGGAATGGCAGATGGTAAACCGTTGCTAACCACTTTAGCCGTTTTGAAAGTTGCCATAATCATTCCGGTTATAGTGCTATTTCACTGGTTTTTACGAAATAGCAAAATACTAGATGTCGCTTACAAACTTTCGTGGGTTTGGTTAAGTATTGTTTGGTCAGCTATGTTGTTATTACTTATTTGGGCACAGGAAAGCGGTAGTTCGTTTATCTATTTTCAGTTTTAACAAAGAAATTTGTTACAAATCCAAGATGAAGCCACCAGTTTTTAGCTCCCTAAAATTCTATTTTTTTTAGGTATTTAAGGTATTTCAAATTGTTTGGGATGCTTCGGTAATCGCATTCGATTAATTTTAAAAGGATAATTAATATTTGGTTAAAATAAAACGAATGCCATTGGTGAGATTTTAATTTTCAATTATCTTTATCAACAAGAAAAATCAGACCTCAAAAATGAAGCACATTTTAATAGTAGAAGACGAAGAAGGAATTGTTCAATTCTTAAAACAAGGATTAGAAGAAGAAGGCTACCAAGTTTCTGCTGCTACTAATGGTTTAGATGGTTTTAAACTTTTTCAAAATCAGAAGTTTGATTTAGTGCTTTTGGATTGGATGCTCCCAAAAATGACAGGATTACAGGTTTGTCAAAAAATTAGAGAAACCAATTCAAAAACCCCAATTATATTTTTAACCGCCAAAGATACCGTTCAGGAAACAGTTGAAGGTTTAAAGACTGGCGCCAACGATTACATCAAAAAACCTTTCAGTTTTGACGAATTGGTGGAACGAATCAAAGTGCAATTGCGTGACAAAGCCGAGCAGGAAATACTAACACTTGGAACAATTGAAATTAATATACCAAAACATGCGGTAACTGTCGATAAACGTGATGTTTCCTTAACGCAAAAAGAATTTGACTTGCTCTGCTATTTGGTAAAAAACAAAGGCAATGTTTGTTCCAGAACCCAAATTATCCAGGACGTTTGGGATATTCATTTTGAATATGATACCGGAGTTATTGATGTTTTTATGAATGCTCTTCGAAAAAAATTAAACCTCAAAGTCGACGAAGATTATATCAAAACCATTCGGGGTGTGGGCTACATTGCTAACGATTAATAAAAATGCAACAACTTTCTTTTAAAAACAGAATAGCTTCTAACTATATCATTACCACTGCATTATTGATTTTTGTGGTGTTCTTTGTTATTTACGCCATAGTAAGATTTAGTGTCTACATAAAAGTAAACAATGACATCAAAACCGAAGTCACAAAGCATTTAAAAGAGATTGAAGTTAAGGAAAACTGCGTACTGCTGATAAGGGAAAAGCAATGGAAAAAAATACAGTTCAACAAAGTCGATATAAGTCCGGCTTTCATACAATTCGTAGATGAATTGGGTGCGCTTGTTGATAAATCTCCAAATCTTAAGCAAAAAAAATTAAATTATTATCCTGAAGCTGTTAATAATGTTTTGTTTGATGCGATGTTAGAAAAAACTTCAGTTAGACAAATACAAGTTCCTTTGTATCAGAACACTAAAATTATCGGCTTTATGATTATCGCTATGTCGTTGGAGGATTCAGTCATGGTGTTAAACAATCTTTTTATTATATTATTGGTTGCCTATCCTTTAATTCTTTTAGTGCTGTTTCTCATCGCCCGATTCATTGCGGGAAAAAGTATTAAGCCCATTAGCGCTATTATTCAAACGTCAAATATCATAACCAAAGACAATTTAAAGTCCAGAATTCCTCTGCCAATCAACAAAGATGAACTGCATTTGCTTTCAAATACAATAAACAATTTATTAGACAGGGTTGAAAATGCCATAGAACGCGAAAAACAATTCACATCAGATGCTTCGCACGAACTTCGAACGCCTTTGGCTGTTATCAAAGGAACTTTGGAAGTATTAATCAGAAAGCCGCGTAATCAGGAAGAATACAAAGAGAAAATAGATTTCTGTATTAACGAAGTAAATCGATTAAACCATTTGGTGGACGAGTTGCTTTTATTGGCACGATTCGAAAATCAAAAGCAATCTTTAAAGATAGAAAGAGTTTCTCTTAATGCCATATTTTTGGATATAATTTCAAGAAACTCAACAATTACAAGCGAAAAAAGACTCAACTGCGTGGCACTGTTCTCTAAGGAGTTTTATATTGAAACCGACTCGTATCTGTTTTCGATTATTATCAATAATATTTTGACCAATGCCATAAAGTATTCCAAAGTGGGCGGCGTGATAAACTTTGATATTAAAGAAACA